>NZ_LKDU01000035.1:0-42531 GCF_001401855.1 Pseudoalteromonas sp. P1-7a
CCCGACTCGAAAGAGCCGGGCTTTTTTACGTCTGTAAGAAAGTGAAAATATTAGCTATCAGCCGTCAGTTATCAGCTGCACAGCGTCAACCTGTACTTTGTAGCGTGGGTTGAGTATCACGAAACCCACGGGTAAAAGAACGCGACGACCACCACAGTGCCCAGTGAATCCCATTAAAAAAACATTAAGAGTACTTTGCTATGTGACTCTCCACCGCTGTGGGTACTACGACATCGCCAGGCTCAAAGATAAGGAAGCCGACTAGTAATAGTCGGGCTTTTTACGTCTGAAGAAAAGTTATATCCAGCACTTTCTTCTCTAAAGCGTTGCGTCTCCTAAGCGCAGCGCTTCTTTGTGAACAGTGTTTTGACTATTAAAAGCATTTAACAATGATGACTTTCCATTCACTTTGGCTTTATACCGCTATAGGCACTACGACCTCGCCAAGCTCAAATACAAGAAAGCCCGACTAGTTCTTTATTCGCCTCACCAATAACTATCCATTTTATATATAGCTAAGTAGCAGTTTGTTTCTGTATTTAAGCTTTAAGATAAACAATATTTATTCAACATAGCTAGATTACAAATATAATTTTGCTTTGTTAGTGGCTTTGATTTAGGATCAAAATAGTTTAAAACCAAGAACTAATAGCCAGTGTATAGATTATTAATTAGTGCCATATCATTTATATTTTGTTTCTCTGTATCGGCAGTTGAAGTAACTGATCTGTATCAAGATATATTAAAAGTAGACGATAAAAGCCGAGACACGCGTTTGGCCGCTAGCCGTAAAGCATTACTTAATGTTTTAGTAAAGGTAAGCGGTGATGAGTCTGCTGATCAAAATAAGCTTGCTCAGCAGCGTACCAAAAATATTTCAAATTACATGCTTAAATTTGAATATGATGAAAAAGCAAATGGTCAACTTAATTTAGTCGTTAAATTTGAAGCGCGTAAAATTAATGAACTAATTAAAGAATTAAATTTACCTCTTTGGGGTGTTCAGCGACCACTGGTTGCCATTTGGTTAGGCATTGAAGACAATTGGCGTAGAGAGCTCGTAACGCAAGAAAGTTACCCTCAGTTAGAGCAACTTATATATGACAAAGCTGGACGGCGTGGTTTGCCCGTGGTAGTACCACTATTGGATCTACAAGACAGACGTTTAGTTGGGATCCCCGAGGTGTGGGGCAACTTTTCAGGGCCTGTTGAAGAGGCGTCTCGACGTTATAGTGCAGAGCGAAGTATCACGGCAAGAATGTATCAAGAGCCTGACAGTGAAACTTGGATTTTAGACTGGCGTTTCACTAATGATGACTTATTCGATTCAAACCGACTTGAGGGTGATAAACAACAAATTGTAGGCGAGATGATAGATAGTTTAGCATTGGGTTTAGCCAATGAATATGCTATTGACCCTAATGCATATTATGAACAAGCTGCGGCTACGCTCACCTTAAAAGGCACTCAGAGCTTTGTCGACATTGAACTTGCAAAACGCCGTTTACAAAATTTGAGCGTCGTAACGCAAGCAACGATTATGCGTAAAACCCCAGAGTTTGTTGAGTTTAAGCTTAACCATACTGGCAGTGTGGCAGATCTTAAAAAAGGCCTTGGGCTTGATAGTGCATTTAAAGACTATGTCGACCCACGTGCATTTTACCACGTTGTAGATAAAAATAGTCTTGAGTATCAATGGGTCGGTGAGTAATGCTAAGCGCTGAGCCAATGCAAATGGCGCTGCCGGTCACCCTGCCTGACGATGAAACATTTGCTTCTTACTTTGGTGGGGAAGACTCATTAGAGGTAAATCATCTCAAGGCGAGCTTTTCAAAGGTTGCCAATAAATTTCAATACACCTATTTGTGCGGGTTGGGTGACTCTGGTAAGTCTCACTTGTTGTACGCAACCTGCATTCAAGCCCAAGAGCGTGGTTGGTCGAACATGCTTTTATCTATGCGCGAAGTTATCGACTTTGGCCCTATGGTACTAGACGGTTTAGAAGCTCTGGACGTATTATGTATTGATGATGTGCACTTAGTTGCTGGTAATGATGCGTGGGAAAAAGCCCTTTTTAACTTTTTTAATCGCTTTAACGAGCCCGGTAAAATGTTGGTAGTAACGGCTGATTTACTACCCGATATGTTAAATATTAGCTTACCTGACTTAGAGTCTCGCTTAAAGTGGGGAACCACTTTTCAAATTCGTTCAATGAGCGACGATGATAAAGCACAAGCACTTGTTAAGCGTGCGCATATGCGTGGGCTTGAACTAAGCGATGAATGCGCGCGCTTTTTATTAACGCGCTTGAGCCGCGATATGCGTGCTTTATTAGACGTATTAGACAAATTAGATCACGCATCAATGGCCGCACAACGAAAATTAACAATTCCCTTCATAAAATCAACGTTAAAGCTGTAGTAGGTCTAGAATCTAGACCCTGCTTTCAGTTATCATTACTCAACAAAATTGTAATCACCTTCTTTGAAAGATCAGGTATCGAATGAACTTAGAAAATATTTTAGCGCAAGCACTTGAGGCTGTTGCCAGTGCCAGTGAAATCGCGCAACTAGAAGAGATCAGGGTTAATTACCTTGGTAAAAAAGGCGAAATCACAAGCTTACTTAAAACACTGGGTAAAATTGCGCCTGAAGAACGCAAAGAAGCAGGCCAAGTAATTAACCAAGCAAAGCAAGATGTACAACAAGCAATTAACGAAAAGCGTGAGCTTTTAGCAAGTAAAGCGCTTGAAGAAAAGCTAGCGGCTGAAACAATTGATGTAACTTTACCAGGGCGCGTAATGCCAACCGGTGGATTACACCCAGTAACGCGCACAATCGAGCGTATAGAAAGCTTTTTTGGTGAACTAGGTTTTGCTGTTAAATCAGGCCCAGAAGTAGAAGACGATTTTCATAACTTTGATGCGCTAAATATTCCTGAGCATCACCCCGCACGTGCTGATCACGATACCTTTTATTTCAACCCTAAATTAGTGCTGCGAACGCAGACAAGTGGTGTGCAAATCCGTACTATGGAAACAGAGCAGCCACCACTGCGAATTATCTCGCCTGGTCGAGTATATCGTAACGATTACGACCAAACGCATACCCCAATGTTTCATCAGGTAGAAGGTTTAATGGTTGATACCGACGTAAGCTTCACAGAGCTTAAAGGTATTTTACACGACTTTTTGCGTAACTTTTTTGAAGAAGACATGGAAATTCGTTTCCGTCCTTCATTCTTCCCATTTACAGAGCCTTCAGCTGAAGTAGATGTTATGGGTAAAGACGGTAAATGGCTTGAAGTATTAGGTTGTGGCATGGTTCACCCTAATGTACTTAAGTCAGTGGGTATTGACCCAGAAAAATACACCGGTTTTGCTTTTGGTATGGGCGTAGAGCGCTTGACCATGCTGCGCTATGGCGTAAATGACTTACGTGCATTTTTTGAAAATGACTTAAAATTCCTAAACCAGTTCCGTTAAGAGTGAAAATATAAAATGAAATTTAGTGAAAAGTGGTTAAGAGAGTGGGTAAACCCTGCTATTGATACGCAAGCTCTTTCGGAACAGCTTTCTATGGCTGGCCTTGAGGTTGACGCAGTTGAGAGCGCCGCAGCGGACTTTAACGGCGTAGTCGTTGGTGAAGTAGTAGAGTGTGCACAGCACCCAGATGCAGATAAACTTCGCGTTACTAAAATCAATGTAGGTGGCGATGAGCTACTTGATATTGTGTGTGGTGCGCCAAACTGTCGCCAAGGCATTAAAGTAGCAGTTGCAACAGTGGGCGCTGTTTTACCGGGCGACTTTAAAATTAAAAAAGCAAAATTACGCGGTCAGCCATCTCATGGCATGTTGTGTGCTTTTGTTGAGCTAGGTATTAGCGAAGAAGGCGATGGCATTATGGAATTGCCAAGCGATGCGCCAATTGGTACAGACTTGCGCGAATACTTAGGCCTAGATGACAACATAATTGATGTTGACTTAACGCCAAACCGTGGTGATTGCTTAGGTATAAAAGGTCTTGCACGCGAGGTCGGTGTATTAAACAGTGTTGATGTAAACGAGTTACAAATTCCAGCTGTTAGCGGCACTATTGACGATAAAGTATCTATTGAGCTTGTTAATGCTGATGCGTGTCCGCGTTACTTAGGGCGTGTAATTAAAGGCGTTAGCCTTGATGCAGAAACACCACTTTGGATGGTTGAAAAACTACGCCGTAGTGGTATTCGCTCAATCGACCCTGTTGTTGATGTTACTAACTATGTATTACTAGAACTTGGTCACCCAATGCATGCATTTGATTTAAATGCAATTGAAGGGGGTATTAAAGTACGTAATGCTCGTGCAGACGAGGAACTCGTATTACTTGATGGCAATACTGCAAAACTGAATGAATCAACACTTGTGATAGCTGATGATAATAAAGCGCTGGCGATTGCTGGTGTTTTTGGTGGTGAGCAATCAGGTGTAACAGAAAAAACCGCTGATATTTTATTAGAAAGCGCGTTTTTTAATCCGGTAGCAATTGCAGGCCAAGCCCGTAGTTATGGCTTACATACCGATGCATCACACCGCTATGAGCGTGGTGTTGATTTTACCCTTCAACATGATGCAATGGAGCGCGCAACCGCTTTATTACTTGATATTGTTGGCGGTGAAGCAGGACCGGTTGTAGAAGCTGTGGCTGCTGATAAACTACCAAAAGTGACTGAAGTACGTCTACGTCGTGCACGTTTAGACCGTGTAATTGGTCATCATATTGACGATGCAAAAGTGACTGATATTCTAACTCGTTTAGGATTAGACGTTAAGTTTGAAAACGATAGCTGGAGTGCTGATATACCAAGTTACCGTTTTGATATATCTATTGAAGAAGACTTAATTGAAGAAGTTGCGCGTGTTTATGGTTACAACAGTATTCCAAATGTTGCCCCAACTGCAAAGTTAAAAATGACTACTCATGATGAGTCAACCATTGCGCTAAGTAAGTTTCGTAATACGTTAGTGACACGTGGTTACCAAGAAGCAATCACGTACAGCTTTGTAGACCCTAAAGCACAAGCTATTATACACCCGCAAAGTGCACCGCTTATATTGCCGCACCCAATTTCAATTGAAATGTCGGCTATGCGTGTAAGCTTAATGCCAGGCCTTTTAGCATCGGTTGCGTATAATCAAAACCGTCAACAACCACGTATTCGTTTATTTGAGCATGGCCTTAAATTTATTAGCGACGACAGTGCAGAAAATGGCCTACAGCAAATACCTGTAATTGGCGGTGTGATAACAGGCCTTGCTCATGGTGAGCATTGGGTTGAGCAAAAACGCAACGTTGATTTTTACGATTTAAAAGGTGATGTTGAAGCCTTATTAGCAATCACCAACGATACAAGCCGTTTTGAAATTAAAGCTGAGCAGTCAGACGGTTTACACCCAGGCCAATCAGCGGTTATATATGTTGAAGGTAAAAAGGTAGGATTTTTTGGTGCTCTTCACCCTCAGGTGCAAAAATCGTTAGATATCAATAACGCAACTTTTGTATTTGAAATAGAAATGTCTGCAATAGAAAAAAGAAATTTACCGCAAGCTGTAGGGGTTTCAAAATTCCCTTCAAATCGCCGCGACATCGCGATTTTAGTGGCTGACAGCGTTAATTCAGGTGATATTTTAAGCACAATAGAAAAAGTTGGCGGAAATCAATTGGTTGACCTAAACTTATTCGATGTGTATAAGGGCAAAGGTATTGAGCCAAATTATAAGAGTTTGGCGATTGCTCTAACACTGCAGGCGGTTGATAGAACACTCGAAGAGAAAGATATCAATCTGGTAGTTGATAACGTGGTGGCCACATTGGCCGAAAAGTTTAATGCATCGTTGAGGGACTAGATATGGCGCTTACTAAAGCCGACATAGCTGAACACCTATTTGAAAAGCTCGGGATCAATAAAAAAGATGCCAAAGATTTAGTTGAAGCGTTTTTTGAAGAAATCCGCTCAGCGCTTGAAAAAGGCGAGCAGGTTAAGCTCTCTGGATTTGGTAACTTTGATCTTCGTGATAAAAAAGAAAGACCAGGCCGAAACCCGAAAACAGGAGAAGACATCCCTATTTCGGCGCGCCGCGTGGTGACCTTTAGACCAGGTCAAAAGCTTAAAACCCGTGTAGAAGTGGGTACAAGCAAAGCAAAATAAAAAAGGGCAGCGAAAGCTGCCTTTTTTATTTAAAACCTTAGGGTTTCATGTTTTTAAAACATGGTTAATGCCAGGGTTTTGCTTACCTAAAATTCTCGAGGCGATACAAACTCACCGTTTTGTATTTGCTCATACGTTTGTTGGGCAAGTGTATCGAGTGCATCTAAATTTTTACCATCACTCATTAGTTGGTGCTCTATTGGTAATAAATCTATATTTTCTATACCCGCGCTTTGCGCCACTTTCGAAAAAATGTAAGCGTGTTTATATTTATCATGCTTATAAAACAAGCTAATTAACGAGGTATACACTTCAGGGTTAGGTTGTTGACCTTGTTTATTTAGCTCAAGCGTTTTGTAGAGCAGATCAATCGTTTTTTCATCATCAAATTTAATGTAATAAGAGGCAAGATAAAACTGCATCTCTGCGCTATTGGTGACGCTTTCGTCATTTTCCATTGCAAGCAAACGTGTTAGTGCATTTTGCTCATTGTTACGCGACCAATGATAGTAAAGCAAACCAGGGTGGTTTGTGTTTTTTGTGTCTTGATAAAGGCGGGTCATTTCTTTAATGCTAGTAAGTTGGCCTTCTATGCGCGACGTCGTTTTAGACTTTAGTTTAATATGCTCAATTTTTGCGGCTAAAGTAATACATTGATTATACGATTCAAACCCTTTTAGTAATTGGTATTTGTTTTCATCTGTGGGTTTTTTATATTCAATATAGCGTTTTAAAATAACCTCAGAACGCTCATTTTTACAATGGCTATCTTTATTTAAATCACTACAAAAGCCAGGTGTTTCCTTACATACCTGAGCGAGAGTCAGTGGTTCTTCGCATCCTGTTAACGCGAGCAATGTGAGTATTGTGCCTGCTCTTAAAACCATTCCTTAACCTCAAATGAATATATACATTACCATTCTAGCGCAATCATTTGTGCGCTAACAGTAGAGAATAACTTTAGATTACCTTAGAATAGCCCTGCCTGAAGTGCATTACTCTCAAAATCGAATGCATTTTTATAGGCTATCCGTTCAAAATGATTAAATTAGGTAAATAAAATGACCTCATCTCACGAATTAGAATACACAAATAGTTGGCAAGAACGTCAAGATTACGCTGAAAGCATGCAACCTATTATTGGTAAGCTTTATCGTAACCGTGGCATAGAAATCGCTGTATATGGCCGTCCTCTCGTTAATGCCAGTACTATCGATATTATCAAATCACATAAAACTGTAGCTCAATTTGAAGGCACTAAATTACGTTTACGCGAAAGCTTTCCGTTTTTAGAAGCGATTAGCAAAATGGAGTTAAATTCAGCACGTATTGATATTGGTAAACTGGCTTATAGCTATTTGTACAGTGATGCTGCTAATGGCCGCACAGTTGATGAGTTTGTAAAAGACGAATTAGCTGAGATAGCCGACTCACCAGCCAAAGAGCCGCGTGATGTAGTGCTTTACGGTTTTGGTCGTATTGGGCGTCTACTAGCGCGCTTATTAATTGAAAAATCAGGCCCTTATGCCGACTTACGTTTACGTGCAATTGTAGTGCGCGGTGGTAAAGAAGGTGACCTTGAAAAACGTGCAAGCTTATTACGTCGCGATTCAATTCATGGCCCATTTAATGGCTCAATTACCATTGATAAAGAGCGTAATGCAATTAAAGCCAATGGTAGCTACATCCAAGTGATTTATGCTAACTCGCCAAGCGAAGTTGATTACACTGCTTACGGTATCGAAAATGCACTTGTTGTAGATAATACTGGTATTTGGAAAGACGAAGCGGGCCTTGGTCAGCATTTAGAGTCTAAAGGCGCTGCAAAAGTATTATTAACAGCACCGGCTAAAGGCAACATTAAAAATATTGTTTACGGTGTAAATAACCAAGACATTAAGCCTGAAGATAAAATTGTATGTGCAGCAAGCTGTACCACCAACGCGATTACGCCAACCCTAAAAGCATTGAACGATAAGTTTGGTATTAATAACGGCCACGTAGAAACCGTGCACTCTTACACAAACGATCAAAACCTTATTGATAACTACCACAAAGCAGAGCGCCGTGGACGTGCCGCAGCGCTTAATATGGTAATTACCGAAACAGGTGCAGCTAAAGCAGTATCTAAAGCCTTACCAGAATTGGAAGGTAAACTAACAGGTAATGCGATTCGTGTGCCTACTCCTAATGTATCGCTAGCTATATTAAACTTGAACCTTGATAGCAGCACAACGACAGAAGAGCTAAATGCGTTTTTACGTGAAACAGCATTGCACTCAGAATTGCGTGACCAAATCGACTACACCGCATCAACTGAAATTGTATCGACCGATTTAGTGGGTAGCCGCTATGCGGGTGTGGTTGATTCGCAAGCTACCATTGTTGAAGGTAACCGCGTTGTTTTATACGTATGGTACGACAATGAATTTGGTTACAGCTGCCAAGTAGTACGCTGTATGCGTGATATGGCAGAAGTGGCTTTCCCAAGCTTACCTCGCTAATATAAACGCAATTATACTAAGCCAGCTTTTTTGCTGGCTTTTTTAGTCGCGTAATATTTTTAAAGTGTACCCTGTGTGGTAGGCTTTAATTATTGAGATGTGTACTGCGGTTATCCCGTAATTATGCATTTTACTATTTATAAAATAGTGTCAGTTCTGCAAGTGAAGCAGATAAACTTATTCTACCTTAAGGTTTTTTCATGAAAATCAGCAGCAATTTTGATAGTGGTAACATAAAGGTTATCGAAGCCACCGATCCGCTAAATATTCAATTAGAAATTAACAATGATCACCAGTCTGAATTTTATCAATGGTTTCACTTTCGCCTAGAAACAACACCTTATCAATTGCATAAGTTAAACATTAATAATTTAGATAAATCAGCCTACCCCGATGGCTGGGAAGGTTACCAAGCGGTTGCCTCGTACGACCGTCAAACCTGGTTCCGTGTGCCTTCAAATTACGAAAATGGCACACTTACGTTTGAGCTAGAGCCTGAGTGCGGCAGTGTTTACTTTGCTTACTTTGCGCCTTACAGCTACGAGCGTCATTTAGATTTATTAGCGTGGGCACAAAGCGAAGAGCTTTGCCAACTACAAACATTAGGCGAAACACTTGATGGCCGTGATATGAGCGTGCTTAAAATTGGTCAGCCTAGCGAAGATAAAAAAACAATCTGGATCACAGCACGCCAACACCCTGGCGAAACAATGGCAGAGTGGTTTGTAGAAGGGTTATTACACAAATTGCTAGATGACGAAGACCCGCATGCCGCAGCACTATTATCAAAGGCTGTGTTTTATGTAGTACCAAACATGAACCCAGATGGCAGCGTACGTGGTCACCTTCGTACTAACGCAAAAGGCGTTAACTTAAACCGTGAATGGCAAACGCCTAGCATGGAAAATAGCCCAGAAGTGTATTTAGTGCTTAATAAAATGCGCGAAACTGGCCTAGACATGCATTTAGATATTCACGGCGACGAAGCAATCCCTTATAACTTTGTGGCAGGCAGTGAAGGTATTCCAAGCTACGATGACCGCTTAAAAGACCTAGAAGATAGTTTTAAAGCAGCATTGCTTACTATAACGCCAGAGTTTCAAGATGAGCACGGTTACGATAAAGACGAGCCGGGCAAAGCTAATTTAACAGTTGGCTCATCTGCAACAGCAGAAGAGTTTAAAGCACTTACTTACACAATTGAAATGCCGTTTAAAGATAATAACGACTTACCAGACCCTGATTACGGCTGGTCAGACCGCCGCTCGTATCAATTTGGTCAAGATACTTTAGCGGCTATCGTAAATGTCGTTGATAAATTAAGATAAATTAGTATAAGGTAGGGGCAACATTAAATGTTGCCCTTTTTTATTACAAAATTAACAAATAATAAAAGTGTGCAATAGCTTAGTTATCGTATTACGTAACTCTCAATAAGTAATAAACAATCAACAGTCTCAAATAAAATAATAAGAGGTATTTAGCGTGGATGCATTCGGACAACTTTTAGATAGCCTAGATGGCATGTTAGGGGGCGCAGTGTGGTTCCCCTACGTGCTTTTAGGTGTTGGTCTATTTTTTACTATTTATTTAAAGTTCCCACAAATTCGTTATTTCAAACATGCGTGTAAAGTGGTTACTGGTAAGTTTGATAAAAAAGGCACCGAGGGTGATACAACCCATTTTCAAGCACTTGCTACTGCGCTCTCTGGTACCGTAGGTACAGGTAACATTGGTGGGGTGGCATTGGCTATTTCTATTGGTGGCCCTGCAGCATTATTTTGGATGTGGATGACAGCTTTTTTTGGTATGACCACCAAATTTGTAGAAGTTACGCTTTCACATAAATACCGCGAAAAAACACAAGACGGCACCATGGCGGGCGGTCCCATGTATTACATGGATAAACGCTTAAACATGAAGTGGCTAGCTATTTTATTTGCTGTTGCTACTGTAATTAGTTCATTTGGTACAGGCAGCTTGCCACAAATTAATAATATTGCGCAGGGTATGGAAGCCACATTTGGTTTTGCCCCTATGGCAACCGGTGCTGTGTTATCTATTTTACTGGCGTTGGTTATTTTAGGCGGTATTAAACGTATTGCTGCAATTACATCACGTGTAGTGCCCATTATGGCTGTTATTTACATTGTGGGTGCGTTAGGGGTTATTTTTTACAATGTAGAAAACATTGGACCTTCGTTTGCCTCAATATTTGTTGATGCTTTCACTGGCTCTGCTGCAGCGGGTGGCTTTTTAGGCGCATCTTTTGCGTATGCATTTAACAGAGGTGTTAACCGTGGTTTGTTCTCGAATGAGGCGGGTCAAGGCTCAGCACCCATTGCTCACGCATCGGCAAAAGCAGATGAGCCAGTGTCTGAAGGTATGGTGTCAATTTTAGAGCCGTTTATCGATACAATCATTATTTGTACATTAACAGGCTTAGTTATTTTATCGTCTGGCGTATGGAACGAAAAATTCGAAACGCATTTTGAACGATCATCAATGAGCATTATTAAAGGTGACTACTCAGAAACTAACGAAGCCCAGCGCCAAGAGCTATACAATTACCTAAATGGTAACGAGAGCAAGGTAGAGCTATTTAACGGCAATATTAATGTGGTTAATGGCGAGCCAACAAGCAATGGCTTTACCGTATTACATTCTCGCTCAATTGGTGAAGACATCCGTTTTGGCCTTACCGAAAAACATAAATACACAGGTATTGTTGAGGTTAAAAACGGTATGCCAACGGATGACAGCATAAGTTTAATTGGTAAATCGTTAGTGCATTCAGCAGAGCTGACTACTAAAGCCTTTACACGTGGCTTCTTTGGCGATAGTGGCCAATACATAGTATCGATAGGCTTATTGTTATTCGCGTTTTCTACAGCTATTGCATGGTCGTACTACGGTGACCGTGCCATGATTTACTTACTTGGTAATCGCTCTGTTATGCCGTATCGCGTATTTTACGTTGCGGCGTTCTTTTGGGCGTCGTTTGCCGATACTACTTTAGTGTGGAAATTAGCTGCCGTTGCAATTGTCGTTATGACCTTGCCCAACTTATTTGGCATTATGTTATTGCGTAAAGAAATGAAACAATCCGTAGATGACTACTGGGTTAAATTCAAAAAAGACAACGAGCAATAAAACAAGTACAATAAAAGGCGCCGCAAGGCGCTTTTTTTATGCGTAGTATGGAGAGTAGTATGGCGATTATTCATTGCCCCAAATGTGCAAAATCAATTTCAGATAAACATCAGCAATGTCCACATTGCAATAGTAACATTGGCGCACTTAACTCTGAGCAGGTACAACAGCTTCAGCGCGAACAGCGAATTAAAAAACAGCAAATGTTTATGAACCATTCTTTCTTGGCACTCATACTATTTTTAGGTGGCTTTTTTTGCTTGTACTTTTTACAACCCGCAAAAGAAACCCTTGAGTGGTACGCTTATACAGTTGCAATTGGTATTGGCTGTATTTGGTATTTAGTAAACCGCGTTATTTTAGTGACTCTAAAAAAGAAAAGATGACATGAATATTGACAACCTTGTACAAAATATCACCCCCGAATTATTTGAGCGTTTACAGTATGGTGCTTCAACGGGTAAATGGCCCGATGGTACGCCGCTTTCTGATGAGCAAAAGCAACAAACGGTGCAACTTGTTATGCTTTACCAAGCTAAAATAGCGCAATCGAACGAGCAATTTACTATTGGCGCTAATGGCGAAATGATCCAAAAGACAAAAGCACAATTACAAAAAGAATTTAAATCTGAAAACGAAATAGCTAGGTTTAGTGAACATGATCTTTAAACACCTTTTTACACCTAAGTGGAAACACCCAAAGCAACAGGTTCGTCTAGACGCTATTGAAAAACTTGATGTAGAGCGCGACGCATCAATTTTAAGTTCATTAGCACTGGAAGATAATTCAGCCGAAATACGCCGTAAAGCACTGCAAAAAGTAAATAACTTAGCACTGTGGTGGAAAGCTTATAAACAAGATCAGGTGCTAAAAGATGTAGCTGAAATTCAAATTTCAAATGCTGTGTTAAATAACGAAAGCGCACTGAGCACACAAATAAAAAGTGAGTATATAGACCGTTTTGCGCCAGTTAAAACGCTTGAAAAACTTGCCTTTGCTGAGAAAGAGCTGCAAGTACGCGTTAAACTTTTAAAGCGTTTAGCAAATCCTAAATTAATTGAAAAAGCATTCAAAGAAGGTAGCGAAGAGCTTCAAAGTCAACTTGTAGAGCTAGTTATAACGCATCAACTTGTTAAGTCATTAGTAAAACATGCTAAGGGTGATGCAAAGCAGCAGCTAGAGCAACATAGTGAAAACGAGCGTTTAGCGATTGAAATGCCTGCTCAGGTAGAAAGCGCAACGCGCGTTATTTTAGCAAAGCTAAACGCCCTGCGAGATAAAAACGATTACGCCATAGTAAACCCACAAGCCGGCGAATTAATGGCGCAGTGGCAAGGGCTTGAGCTTAAATGGTTAAGCGAAGATCACGTTAAAGAGCTAGATAAAAAATACATCAGCATTACTGATAAACTCGATGCACATATTGCAACATTAAAAGCACAGCACGAACAACAGCAGCAGCGTTTAGCAGAGCAACAGCGCCAACTGCTTGCACTGGCAACGTTAGAGGCGCTAAGTGAAGAAATTGAAAATGCATTACAGTTAGGTTTAGAAACCCCTGAGCAAATTCAGCAAGATTGGCTAGAGGCAAAAGTAGCACAGGCTAAGCAGACGTTAACCGATGCGCAGCACGGCGATAATCCCCAAACTAAGCAGGTTATTATTAAGCTTGAAAAACTATTCAACCAAGTAGCTAAATTACCCGAGCTTAGTAGCTCAATTGCGCAATTTAAAATTGCGTTTGATGAGCTAAAAGGCATAGAGACTGCGCAGCAGCTAGCCGATTACGACGATGTTTTAACTCGTTTTAATAACGCATTTAAAGAAACTCGTAGCCACCTAAATGTGCTAGATGGGGCATTGCAGCAAAACTTTAAATCGCAATTAAATGCGCACAAAAAGCAGTTTTTAGCGCAAATGAGTGAGCTGACAAAACCGCTTGAAAAAAATCAAAGCACCGCCAAACGAAAAGCCCGCGATGTAAAGCGCCTTATTGAACAAGGTCGCTTTAATGTTGCATTTGGTGTATTTAAAGGCTTTGAAGAGTTGTTTGATAAATTAACACCGCAATTTCAGCAGCCACTTGTAAACTTAAAAGCCGATTTAGAAGCGCAACTTGCAGAAGCAAAAGATTGGCAAAAATACGCGGCAGCACCAAAACGTGAAGCCTTACTTGAAGAAGTGGCAGCGTTAGTCGACCAACCGTGTGACGACCCACAGCAGCGTGCTGAGCAAGTTAAAGCGTTTCGTAAGCGTTGGAACGAGCTTGGCCGTTTAGATACAGAGCAAGAAAAGCAACAAGGTGAGCAGTTTGATAGCAACATAGAGCTGTTATTTGCACCGTGTCGTAGTTACTTTGCCGAGCAAGAAGTGGCGCGTGAAGCGGCAAAAGCTCAGCGTCAAGCCCTGATAAACAACATGCAAACACTAAGCGAGCAAGACACCACTGTCGAAAGCTTTGACTGGAAGCAATTTGAAAGCCAATACAACCGTTTAAATAAAGCGTGGCGCAGCGTAGGTAAAGTTGACCCTAAAACATACCGCGTATTAAATGAAAGCTTTAAAGCACAGCAACAAACTGTATTTGCTATATTAAATGCGTATCATAAAGATAACGCTACACAAAAAAGTGCCTTAGTGGAGCGTGCCTCAGTGCTTTCGCAAAGTGAAAATTTAGCAGCTGCATGCCAAGAGCTAAAGCAATTACAACAGCAGTGGCAAAGTATAGGTTTTGCAGGTTTAAAAGCTGAAAATGCGCTATGGCAAAAGTTTCGTCAATATAACGATGAAACTTTTAGCAAACGTAGCAGTGAGTTTGAGCAGCAAAAGCTGGCTCAAAACGAAACAGATAAACAAGCAGCAATAGAACTGGCCGAGCTAGAAAATGCCCTTGAGCAAGTAAATCAAAAAGCCCAATTGCATGACCTTGAAACCAAAGTAAAAGGCTACGCACAATATAAATCGCTGGTGCCAAAAGTTGCAGCATTATTAAGTGCGATTGAAGAAAAGCTCGCTTTACTTACAAGCCAAGCACAACGCGCTAATTTTGAAGCACTTATTGATGCACTTGAAAATAACGATGTATTACCAAGTCAGTTTCAAGCGCCACTTGCAACGTCGCTAAGTAGTGAGCAACTTATTACAAGAATGGAAATTCTTGCTAATGTAAGCTCGCAAAATGCAGCGCTTAGAATGGCAGAGCAAGTCGCCATGCTTGATGACAAACACCGTGGTGAGCATGCTGATTTAAACTATTATTTGAAGCAGTTATTAGCGCTCAGTAAGGGTTCAGTTGAGCCTGACACACTTGCTAAAATTAAAACGATTTTCGCAGCATAATATGTAATTTGCCTGTATTAAATACGGGGATTGCATGATAAAAGCCGCTGTTAAAGCGGCTTTTTTATAATTAAACGAGGATATAGGTGAGCATGAGAATTTTATTACTGTTTTTAACCACATTACTTTTAAGTGCGTGTAATTCTACACAAGGCGTGTCTGTTTATTCATTTACCAGCTCAGAGGTAGAAAGTGTACTAGGTAATCAGCTGCCTAAGTTAAGCGAAAAGGTGAGCTTAATGGGCTTGCCCGTGCAGTTTGATGTAAACGATTTAAGTGTAGATATAGGCCCTGATAACCGTGATGTTGTGGTGCTAGGCGCTGATTCAAGTGCTGAGGTAAATGCTTTTGCCCTAAAATACCCAGTACGCTTAAAGCTGCAAATAGAAGGAAGCCCGTTTTACGACAGTGAAAAAAAAGCCGTGTTTTTACGCAATATTAAACTACTAGATTCAAGCGTGGATGCAGGGGGTTTTAAAGGTAATTTAGCGGCACTTGATAATGAGGCCATGGACGTTATGAACGCCTTTTTAGCGGTTAACCCTGTTTATACATTAAATATGGATGACCCTAAAATGATGTTATTAAGTAAATTGCCCCTAGATATGAAAGTAGTAAAAGGGGCCATTAAATTAGTTCCGCGTCTTTAATGAACAGCACACCGATTACGGTAGTTTTTACCCCTAAACGGTGCTTAATTAGATCGAGCACAGTAAAACGTACGTACTAATTAGCCTGTTACCCAGGCTAATTAGGTTTTTATAATGGCAGCTTCTCGCAGCATACCCACCTCAAGACTCTCTCGATTTGCAAAGCTTGGCTCTTTAGCCGGTGGTGTAGCAACCAACATGCTTATAGATGGCACCAAAAGTGCGCTCTCTGGTAATGGTTGGGATAATAAATCTTTACTATTACAACCTAAAAACATAGCAAAGCTAGCTGAACAGCTTTCACACCTGCGTGGTGCGGCCATGAAGCTAGGACAATTACTATCTATGGATGCGGGCGAGCTATTAAGCCCAGAGCTCGCCCAACTACTCGCATTGCTTCGTGCTGATGCAAACCCAATGCCGCATAAGCAGTTAATTAAGGTACTTAAAAATGAATGGGGTGATGATTGGCTTGGACGTTATTCACATATTGAACTTAGCCCCTTTGCAGCGGCTTCTATTGGTCAAGTGCACTTAGCTTATCAAGAAAATGGCGAAAAGCTGGCGGTAAAAATTCAATACCCTGGTATAGCGCAAAGTGTGCACAGCGATGTAGATAATGTTATTGCACTTTTAAACATTACTCGTTTAATCCCTAAAGAGCTTGATATACAGCCACTAATAAATGAGGCTAAAGCGCAGCTACTTGCCGAGGCTGATTATGAACGCGAAGCACATTACCTTAAAAAAGTGGGCAAATTGCTAAGCCAGCATGTTGAGTTTAAAGTGCCTAAGGTATATGCCGCTCATAACACTAAACGCATTTTGGCAATGGAGTATGTACAAGCCACGCCTATAGAAGCGCTTAGCAATTTACCCCAAGATGAGCAAAATAACATTGCAGCGAACCTCATAGATTTATTTTTTAAAGAAATGTTTGAGTTTAAGCTAATTCAAACGGATCCCAACTTTGCTAATTTTCATTATCAGACCCAGAGTAAGCAAATTGTGTTATTTGATTTTGGGGCAACCCGAGAGATTTCGAGTGAGTTGAGCAAGGCTTACCTGTCACTATTTATTGCAGGCACCGAAAACAATAGGGCGGGCGTGTTAGCCGCCGCAACTCAGATAGGTTACTTTAAAGATGATATTGTAGATAGTTATAAAAATCATGTTATTGACTTATTTTTAATGGCGTGTGAGCCGCTAAGAACCACTGGCGAGTTTGATTTTAAAAACAGTCCCTTAGCAACAAATATTAAAAATGCAGGGCTTGAGCTGAGCGCACAGTCGCAGCAATGGCATACACCACCGGTTGATGCGTTGTTTATTCATCGTAAGCTGGCTGGGCTTTATTTAATTGCGGCAAAGTTAAACGCAAAAATAGATATTAATACTTTATTTAAGCCTTATATTACAGGCCGCTTTATTTAACTGTTTAGCGCGTCACTTTGTGGCATAATAATCGTGATATTTCGCGAGGATGATGCAATGATAAAACAGTTTTTAAATGACCCTAAACTTTTACTTAATGCGGTAGGAGAGGGCATTTACGGCTTTGATTTATCGGGCAATGCGGTGTTTGTAAACCCAGCAGCTGAACGCATGACCGGCTGGAAAGCCGATGAGTTATTAGGTAAAAAAATACATCAGTATCATCATCACAGTCACGCCGATGGCTCTCCTTATCCAGCCGATGAATGCCAAATATATTGCACCATGTTTGATGGCAAACGCCGCGAGGTTAAAAACGAAGTATTTTGGCGAAAAGACGGCACCTCGTTTGCAGTAGAATACACATCTACCCCAGTTTACAGGCAGGGTGAGTTAATAGGTGCGGTCGCGGTATTTCGCGATATATCAGCGCAGAAAAAAACACAAAATGATCTAAAGCAAGCACTTGAGCAAGTTAAGCACTTAAGTGAGCAGCTACAAGATGAAAACAACTACTTAATTGAAGAGCTTAACCAAGACTGGCAAGGCTCAGGTTTAGTGGGCCAAAGCCATGTTTTTCAAGCTATGCTGGCGCAGATCAAACTTGTTAGTGAAACCGACAGCACCGTACTTATACTAGGTGAAAACGGCACGGGAAAAGAGCTGGTGGCGCGTAACTTACACCGGTTAAGTAAGCGCAGTAATCAAACATTTATAAAAGTGAACTGCGCAGCGTTTACTCCCAGTTTGTTAGAGTCTGAATTATTTGGCCACGAGCGCGGTGCGTTTACCGGTGCAAACGAGCGACGTAAAGGCCGCTTTGAACTGGCCGACAAGGGCACGTTGTTTTTAGATGAAGTGGCTGAGTTGCCATTAGAGGCGCAAAGTAAATTGCTACGCGTATTACAAGAACAAGAGTTTGAGCGCGTAGGCGGTAGCACTACATTAAGGGTAAATATTAGAGTATTGGCAGCAACAAATCGTGACTTATGGCAAATGGTGCAAAAAGGCAGTTTTAGAATTGATTTATATTATCGGCTTAATGTGTTTCCTATTAAAGTACCGGCACTAAGAGAGCGCAAAGAAGATATTCCTTATTTGTGTACTAATTTAATTACTCAGCTTAATAAGCGTTTAGGTAAGCAGTTAAAAGGTCTCAGTAAAAAAGCGATTAGCCAATTGCAATCCTATGACTGGCCAGGAAATATTCGTGAGCTCCAAAACGTACTCGAACGCGAAGCTATTTTATCAAAGCACGACATACTTAAGCTAAGCCAGCCCTTACAAGCGGGTACAAGCAATGTGGTTAATGCCTCTTTAACACTTGCTGAAGCACAAAAGCAGCATATTATTGCCGTGCTTGAACTATCTAATTGGCAAATATCCGGTGATAAAGGCGCAGCAAGTAAGTTAGGGCTACCAGAGAGCACGCTTCGTTCTAAAATGCGTAAACTAGGTATTGCTAAAAATTCGTGATATTTAACGAGTTTCGTTAAATATCACGAATATAATTTATAAATACAAATAAATATTCTTTTATATCAAGTTCTTATATTAAGTTTTAGCTTGGTCTGAAAGTTGCAAAAGTATACTTAATACCGTCACTATTAAGTAAGTACTATGAAGTTTGATATTAAAGAAGAAGACATGATCATTAAGCCCTACAAAACAGAGGGCCCGATTTACATTCGCGAACAAAAAGGCTTTTTTCAGCGCATAAGGCGTAACTTAGGTTGGCTACTTATGCTCACATTTATAGCCATACCTTGGATACAATATAAAGGAGAGCAAGCGGTGCTATTAGATGTAGCAACGCAAAAATTTACAATTTTTAGCTTAACCTTACTGCCACAAGACTTTATGATTTTAGCGCTGCTATTTATGGTAGGCGCCTTTGCATTGTTTTTTGTCACGAATTGGCTTGGCCGCGTGTGGTGTGGATATACCTGCCCCCAAACAATCTGGATGTTAATGTTTAGTTGGGTAGAGCAACGTATAGAAGGTACGCGTAATCAGCGTATAAAGTTAGATAAATCGCCATGGAGTGCTTTAAAGTGGCGTAAAAAAATAACAAAACATGCTGCGTGGCTTGTTATATCACTGCTTACGGCCACCTCGTTTATGGCGTACTTTATTCCCGCTAAAAGCTTATACCTTGAAATGTTTACCTTGCAGTGGTCGGGTATAACGAGCTTTTGGGTGTTTTTATTTGCATTTTGTACTTATGGAAATGCTGGCTTTTTACGCGAAAAAATGTGTAACGTGGCATGCCCGTATTCTCGCTTTCAATCGGTGATGTTTGATAAAGATACATTGGTAGTAAGCTACGATGCAAAGCGCGGCGAAAACCGCGGCCCCCGTAAACGTAAAGCAGACCCTAAAGCACTTGATTTAGGCGACTGTGTAGACTGTAATTTATGTGTAGAGGTATGTCCTGCGGGCATAGATATTCGTAACGGCTTGCAGTATGAGTGTATAAATTGTGGGTTATGTATTGATGCCTGTGATGACACTATGGATAAATTTGGTTATCAAAAAGGGTTAATTAAATACGCCAGCGAAAAACAGCTCGAAGGTAAAAAAACCAATCCATTTAGGCTTAAATTAGTGGGGTATGGCGTATTAACAGGGGTGTTAATTATTTCTATGGTTGCATGGGGGTTGCAACGTACGCCAATAGAGGCATCGGTACTGCGCGACAGAAACGCCTTGTACCGTGTAAATTATGAAGGTTTAGTAGAAAACCCATATACACTCACTATTATCAATAAAACTCAGCAGCCAATGCATTACGCCATAGCCATAGAAGGGTTACCAAAGGCTATGCTTAGTGCGCCAAGCTCTATTTTGGTATTACCAGGACTCATGAAGAAAATCCCGGTTACAGTCACCGCCGATGGTTACGACATTGAAAAAAAAGTAACGCCAGTGAGCTTTATTATTTCAGCTAATGAAAATCCAGACATAGCCATTACTAAAACAAGTCAGTTTTATAAAAACTAGCAATGGCTTGGGCTAAAGTTAGCTCACGCCATTACTTAATTGCGATGAAATAAAACGTTTTGCAGCATCTAGGTTATCAAATAAACATTGGTTAAAATCTACATCGCGTTTAGCGTTTTGCATTATTCGCTGCATTTGGCTTATAGCAATAGGGGAGGTGAGAACAAATGCACTTATTAAGCAGTTAGTCTGTTGCATATGTGTACTTATGGCAACCATTTCTTCCTCTGCATCGGGTGTAGCCGCAAGCACACACGATGAGTCGCTTATGTAACCCCATTGTTTACCTTCAAATTCAGCGACTGTTTCAAAAAGAGCGGCTTTAAAGCTAGCTAACACCTCAAGGTCTAAATTTCCGCTAAACTGGGCAATCACGATATTGCCCTCAACGGATAGAGTAACCTCTGCATGTTTATTTTTGTATTTCATGGCAGGCTCCTAATTTAAATTAGTGCAAAATTAAAGTGACTTTAAATAATCTAACGCACCGGTAATAACAGCTACTTGCGCTTGAGTACATTGCTCATCTGAGGCGCTTGGGCTATCAGGGTATACTTCGGTTGTTGTTACATACGGGGCGTCAGTAAAGCCCATGCATAAGCCCAATTCGCGAGCTGCGTAGTTTATAACGCCAAATTGTTCCTGCGGTACACCAATTAATTGATTATTTTCGTCGCTAGGGGCGATGTGAGTTACCTTCTCAACACTATTTAAAATGGCCTTTTGAAACTCGGGGGCTGGTTTTTTGCTATCTGCCACTAAATAAAAGCCATCTGGTATGTTCCAGTTAGTGTTAATTTTACCATCGCGGGCAGCTAAGGCCGGCCTAAACTCACTGTTGTCTGTGTCTGTGGTTTCGTGTAAGTCAATGTGCGCAACTAACTCAGTGTTAAGCGAGGTTACATATTTCATAATAGCAGCTGATTCTTGGGCTGGGCTGTTATCGTAAAAAGAGCGGTTAGGGTCAATGGCCTCAGGGTTCCAACGGTTTATGGTTTCAAAGCCCCAGGGGCTAATACACGGCGCAATAACAAAGTTAAAATTATTTATATATTTTTGAACGTCAGTATGAGCAAATGCCAGCGCCCCCATAACGCCACTTGTTTCGTAGCCGTGCACCCCGCCAGTAATTAAGATGGCTGGGCGATCACTTTGCCAATTTTTACTTTTATATGCATAAAGAGGAAACTTAAGTGGTGAATAGTCTAACTCGCCGTACTGCTCAACATGTAAAAACGCGTTAGGTTGCTTGATTTTACTCACAACGAGCTGGTTGTAATCACGCTTTTTTTGCTGAAGTTGTAACCATGCTGCTTTATCACTGCTATTCCAAGGTGTATTGGGGGTACCGATTGGGTATAAAGAGTCGCTCATTGTGTGCCTTTAATTTATCGCTTTACAAAGGCATTAGCTTATCGTTGCTAGAAAAAGCCTGCAACTAGAAATGCTCGGTTACGTCAGACGTATTTTCATATAAGGTGGCGTTTTCGCGTTTATGTTTTTCGAATAAATACTCACGCAGTGCTTCTTTACCACTTTTAATACTGACAATTTTAGCGGCATAGCCTAAGTTAGTTTTACGGACTAAATCTACAAGTAGAGTGACTTTTTTCTTATTGGGTAGTTTAAATGTAATATGTTGCGCGTGGGTAAGGCTGTAGCGATGATCGCGGGGTTTTAGTAGCACGCCACTACTAGAGAGCGAAAGTACATAAAAGCGCTCACTTTGTAGGTTAAGATCAGAATAACGCCAGCTTCTATCTACACCTTCGGTATCAATAACCTCTGGCGCACTTAGTACGGGGTTTAAGTAACCATCATCGTTGAGCTTAAACTCAAGCGGAAACCACAATTGATAATGCCCAACTTCAGCTAACATAGTTAATTTAGCATGAGACAACAAACCTTTTAGTGTATCGGGTAAGGTGGTTCTTAAGCTAAGCTGTGAGTTATCGTTTGTATTGTCCTTGTTACTGCCTACAACAGACGAAATAAAACTTAACTCTTCCTTAGTTAAATCCATATTATTTCTCGTTTAATAAAAACTTCACATTAAACCAATAGTGCACTTTCTTCAATATTCAAACGTGAAATTTAAGCAAATTTAAACACCTGCTTAGGAGTAAATAAGGTGTGTTTATTTTTTAGGGGTTATTTACCATCGTATAAACATTAAATGTTCGCAGCATACAGGCACTTTATAATAAACGTTTATACTTGCTTGGCTAACCCCTCACTTTTAAAGCGCAACGCGCTTTGGTATTTAAACTATGGTAAAATTTATTTTTAATTTCAGTCTATTCAAGGTTTTATGGCGCAGTTTATTGCCACTCCAAGCGGGCTAGGGCGTTTTTTTACACGTATTAGCACCGTTACTATTAAGCAAAATTCACTCGTTATACATTTTAAAAATAATACTTCACGCGCGTATTTAATAAGCGACTTTACTAATTTTACCCACTTTAAAAAAGGCCTCTTCAGCGGGAAAATAACCCTCAACCATGGTACAAAAACGGTAATTAGCTTTTTAAATAAAAAGCAGGCTCAAACACTTAGTGAGCAGTTAAACAGCGTGTTTTCCAATTACTTAGAAGAAAAAGTGAATACAGCAAAAACGCTTGTAAAACGCTATGCAACAAACGAGTACCTGCGCGACTCAAATGTGCCTGTACTAAAATCAGCGGTGTTTTCACTGGTACAGCAGTATGGGGCTTCACCTTCACTCTGGCAGCAGTATTTATCGATCACTGATATTAAGTTTTTAACTATTTTAAGTAGCTCACCAACAGCAGCGCATGCCACAGAGCAACTGCGCAAAACCTATGAGCAAAAAACACTAGCGGCAAGAGCCGATTTTTATAATGTGATTGAATCTAACCCACTTACCCAGGAGCAGCGCCTTGGCGTTATACGCAATAACGATAAAAATTTAGTGCTAGCGGCTGCAGGGACTGGCAAAACATCGGTAATAGTTGCAAAGGCTCTGGATTTAATAGTCCAAGAGGGTGTAAAGCCCGAGCACATATTAATACTTGCTTATAATAAAAATGCGGCAAACGAGTTAACTGAGCGCTTTAATTTAAGGGTGCAGCAAGCAAACTTAAATGTTACGCCGCCTACTATTTTAACGTTTCATGCGCTGGGGCTGAAGTTACTTAAAAGCGATAATAAAACGCTTAACTTATCGCCTTTTGCAAAGGATGCGTTGGCGCTTAATAAATGGTTTACCCAGTGGCTTAGCAACACCCTAAAAACAGACTCACGTTTTTGTAAAACCTTTGTTGAGACCCTGTACGAACCTAATGATAGCCTCAATACCGCAACTAAAACCGCTATAAAAGCACAAATCTATCACACACTATCGGGGTTAAAGGTAAGCAGTTATCAGCACTTATTAATTGCCAATTGGCTTTATATGTATGGAATTGAACACACTTACCAAAATGATGACACCGCCGATTTTTACTTGCCACAGCACAACATTTATTTGGTACATTTTGCGATAGATAGACAAGGTAATTCAGCTCAGAACATTACTAAATCGCACAATAGTGGGCATGTTAAATCAGTACGGGCGCACCATAAAAAACACGGCCAAATGTTGGTGCAAACATTTCACTATAACTGGCAAGAAAGCCAGCTTGAGCAGCGTTTAAAAACGCAACTACAAAAACATAACGTGAACATTAAACCCTTAGATAACCATGCAGTGTACGAGCGGTTATCTGCAACCGGGCTGTTAAAGCAAAATATAAATAAATACTTAAACTGCCTAAGCGCAATACGGGGAGAGCATTTATCCAGCTCGCAAATAGCAGCGCGAATTGCTAAAAGTGGCATTATAAATCATAAGCGTTATACAACATTGTTAGTGGCTATGCAGCGTGCATATGCTGAAAAACTAAAAGAGCAAGGCGCTATAGACTTTGACGACATGATTACAAGCGCAGAACAGGCGGTTAAATCGGGTAAGGTAAGTGTACCTTGGCGTCATATTTTAGTGGATGAATTTCAAGATATTTCATGCGCACGTATGGCGCTTTTAAATACGCTAATAAAAAGTGGCCCACAACCTTGCCTTACTGCGGTGGGGGATGATTGGCAGGCCATCTATCGATTTTCAGGTGGTAATTTGGCACTGACCACACGGTTTAATGATTTAATAGGCAGTCATTCAATCACGTTATTGCAAAAAACGTTTAGATATAACAACAGTATTAGTGAAGTGGCAGGGCGCTTTGTAATGCAAAACCCTGAACAATATAAAAAGCACATCACTACACATACGCAAGTAAGCACCCCTCAAGTTGTGTTACTTGACGATTTACACCAAGGTAAAAAGTCAGTAGCGCTAAAGGTGCAGCAAATCATAGCCACAATTAATAAAAATAATAGTACGGCCAGTATTGCCGTATTGAGCCGATATCGATTTATGCTTAATGAGGTAGAGCAGCACTTAGCAGGTAACAATTTTGCTAATCCACTGCATTTTTGGACACTGCACGGCGCAAAAGGACTTGAGGCTGATTACTGTATTATTATAGGTTTCGAACAGGGTAAGTTAGGCTTTCCTAGCAATAACCCTGGCAATTTACTTGTTGAGGCATTATTACCCACGCAAGATACTTTTAAGCATTCTGAGGAGCGACGTTTATTGTACGTAGGGATCACACGTGCTAAGCATAAAAGCTATTTAATTGCGCCGCCATCTGGGTATTCTGAATTTATTAGTGAGCTAATAAACGATAATTACCCAATTGATATAGCCTCTAACTTGTTTGCAAAGCAGACTAACAGCAGAATAAGTAAGGATAATGGTTAAATGTAAGGGGATTAGTCGCGTAAAGCATATTTTATAACGCAATTGTTTGATATTAAATTTTTTTAAATGTTTAATAAATTATCGTGATTCTACCTTTATGAACTATGCGCTTTTTTAATTCGTACTTTTTGCTTTCAGATCAACATACTCATGACAACGAAGTGGCACATTGGCGAATTAGTGCTCTGCGCATTATTTCAAGCCTCGTATTACTGTTGTGCTTTTTTGTCGCTTGTCATACGTTTAGCTCCGCATTAGCACTTAAGCTTAGCTATATACTTGTACTTACCTTTGGCTTTTTAACGATTGCTGGTGGCTTACTTTTAGCAAGTAAGCGGTTTTATAAACAAAGTGCACACGCTTTATTGATTGCTATTGTTATAGCAAGCCTGTGTATGAACCTGTTTCTAACAGATTTAGAGTTAGCTAAAGTCGGCTCTATGTATATGTATTCTTGCCCAATTATTGCGCTTATGCTGCTTGGCTACAGAACAGCAATAGCCTATTCAATACTAAACATTGTGCCGTTTTATATGATTGTGAATAACGTTGATTTATCAAATGTCACAGGTATAGCCCAACAATTACCCAGCGCAGACTTATACATAACGGGATTAATTTTTTTATTTTTTAATATTTGCATCCCTTTAGCAGTAGCGCGCACCATAGTTGCTGCAAAGCGCTTAAATAAATCGATGAACGTAGCGAATACATTACTAAGAGATAAAAACGAGTTATATAAAACTTTTTTTACCGAGTCAGATAAAGCCAAAGTCATTGTAGATGAGCAGTTTAATATTACCGATACCAATAAATGTGCCGACGCCTTATTTGGCTTAAGCACAATGGCACGTAAAAAGGACATAAAAATAACTGCTTTATTGCCCTCATTGGCACTTTATTTAAATGATATAAGCCAAGTTGTTGAATTTAAAGAGCGCTTTTTAAGGGCTAGTTACTCTGTGGCAATCAATAAAAACTATCGCATATATGAATTTTACGATTGCACTGAAGAGCATGTGATAAAGCAAAATTTACTCACGGCTGAGCAAGAAAACAAACGTTTAAAGTACTCAAACCCCCATACCAAGTTACCTAACGAGCACTGGTTTGAGTTGCAATGCGAGCGATTAATTAGCAAGTACAGCCACGGTTTTTATATTGTGGTGACCCAAACCGCAAACAGTGAATACTTAAAATTAAAACTTTCTCAGCAAAGTGCTCAAGCGCTATTAATTAGTGCATACAAGCGCCTAAAAGCCATACCTGAGGGGCCATTTTTATGTGCTCATGTGGCTACTGGTAAACTCGCTTTTATAATAGGCGTGCAAGGCGAAGGTGAGGTTAAAAATAAGGTGCTACCAGCCATAAAGTACACCTTGGACAAAACATATGCATTGCAAAGTGGGCGAAGCCAGCAAGACTTTTTGTTTGGTTATGCGCGCTACCCAGATCAAGACCATTCAAGTGCCGAGGTACTAGCAAATGCAGAAAGTGCCCTTAAACACGCAAATAAGTGCGAACCGATAAGTGGTTACGACGAAAAACGCTCGCAGGCCTTTTTAGAAAAACACGAAATTTCTATGCTATTAGGTGAAGCGCTAACGCAAAACGATTTGAGTGTACATTACCAGCCCAAAGTGACTGCCAGTGGTAAATGCATAGGTCTAGAGGCGCTTGCCCGTTGGGATAGCAAAATTCTTGGTACTGTATCGCCAGGAGTATTTATCCCCATTGCTGAAGAGCACAGAATGGTTAGCCGCCTAACAGATTTAGTTATTCAAAAAGTATGCTCGCAACTTGCTGATTGGAGTCTGCAAGGCTTACCGACTGTGCCAGTATCTATTAATATTTCGTTGCTCGACTTTAGCCAAACTGATTTTATAGCCAAGCTCGTAAAGTACTTAGCTGACTTTAATGTAAAGCCACACCAAATAGAATTAGAGCTGACCGAAACCTCTTTAGAGGCAAATCATGCGCACTCGCTAACGCTAATTAAAACATTGCAGTCGTGGGGCTTTACTGTATCGGTCGATGATTTTGGTGTTGGGTACTCTAACATTGCACGTCTTGCCGATTACCCTATCAATAAGTTGAAACTCGACCGCTCTTTAATTAGCCAAGTTACCAGCTCTACTAGACAAAAAAGTTTAGTAAAAGCGGTGCATGTTATGTGTAAAGAGCTTGATATTGCGTGTGTGGCCGAAGGCGTAGAAACACAAAAACAGGTTGATGTAATGGCGCACATGGGTTGCACAGAGTTTCAGGGCTTTTATTTTGCAAAGCCAATGCCTGCAAAAGAGTTTGTAGCTCACGTTACTAAACATGGTTTAGTGTTTGCGCACAAGGCCACACTTTAATTACCTAAATTGACTTCGTGATTAACAGTCAGTGTGTATGCAACATCACTTTAAAGTGTAACAATCACTGAGCACTCACATTTACTATTTAGCCTGCTATTACATGCTGTTAAACTTAACGCCTATTTAGGTTTCTTTGAGAGCGTTATGCGTACCTGTGCTTTTTTAATTAAGCGAATGAGCTTTATATTCATTTTTTTTACTTTATTTTCATTCAAAGGGGCTGCCCAGCAGCAAGATCAAACCCTAATTTTGGCCGGTAGCGCAGTTAATAGTTGCAGTGACAAAACGGCGCTCGGTTGCAACGTGCAAAATAAAGCTGTGTTTCGGGTATCGAAGGCAAACATTAAACAAATAAAGCTAAATTGGCCTTCGAGTCATACCACTAAAAAAGCAGACGTATTAACGACCTTAGACGCCCTTATAAGCAAAGATGAAAAGTTACTCTCTAAAAGTGAGCTGCTTTGGCAATGGCGTGATATCAATAACGAGCAACTCAATAGCCTAACAAAGCAAGAGTTTAATTTTGTGTTTGATATGCTCGAACAACCCCATTCAAACTCTCGGCCTAAAGCTGAACCACAAAGCAACAGTATATTGCAATTTATAGCGGGTAGCTTAAAAGTGGCAAACCCAACACCCACCTTATTAATTATTAGTGCAGCACAGCGAGACCCATACGCACAAATAGAGGCGCTTAAAACACTTTTACCAAAAGGTGTAACCAGCCAATGGTTGCCGCTTACACCTGCACTTGCTAAAGCAATTACTAACAATACCTGTAGTGATTTACCGGCGCTGCGTCATTTACAAATGAACCTGTATAATCGCAGCAATGTTTATCCTGAGCTTACAAAGGCTGAGCATACACTGTGTAATAATGGGGTTGAGGCGTTAGTTAATTTAATAAACACCAGCACCGGTGTTTTATTTAGCGACGGCACGGCTAAAAATGCTTTAAAAGCACTGTATGATGAAAATAATATTGCCTACCCTTGGACGAACGCGATTAAAACTCGGCCTGTTATTGTAGGGCTAGGTGCAGGAAGCAAAATACAAAGTGAAAAAGTCTATCTTTCGCAGCATCAAAGCGAAACGGTATTAAAAGCAAAAAGTGCCCCGCAGCCTACTGTAATTAAGGGGTTAAACACGTTTACCTATGGGCCACTGAGCACCCGCTTTAGTGAGCAAAACCAAACGCTAAACCTAGTCAATACATTAAATAACGTTAAGCAAAACGCTGTTATTAAGCATGGTTTTGGCATTGATGAAAATACAGCCCTTGTTGTTATAAAATCCCAAAAAGGAGATTTAATGACGGTAATAGGGCAAAGTGGCGTGGCGCATTTAAGTACGCAGCAAAAAGTAAACAACTATAACTACTCGTACTGGCCTGCTCGCAGTGTAATAGATATTACTAATGCGGGGTTTAAGCTTAGCGAGCGCACCATTAGCCAAGCATTAGCACCTGTTAAAATACCGCCTTTACCGGTGCAGCGTTTTGCCAATATTTTAACCGATTCAAAACTACGCTCGCTCACACAAGCCATGTGCTTAAGTCAAGAGCAAAGTGCGGTAGGGCAACAAGATGACCTTTTAATAAATTTAACGGCCACAAAAAACACCCACTATTACCGCGTTAATACCCAGCCGTATGGCTGCGCGCTAAGTAATTTATTATTAAATGTAGAGCGCTTTTAACCATAAGCGCTACACACATAAGCTTTATATAAAGGTTTAAGTTTAATGTAATGAGCTTTAAAATAGCGCCCACGTAATTTATTACCTATTCGCTTAGTTATATTCTACGAATAGGTATTAACCAAGCAGATTTTATAAAGAGCAATTTATGAATAACGAGCACGACATAATCGACAACCTAGCAGAACTAGAGAACTTTTTAGTTATGGTAGAAAACGGCGGCTTAGGTTTAAAAGGGGTGGCTGGTGTAGGTATGGCCACAAGTAACAAAGACGGCAGCCATTTTGTTGCGGTATTTGACGATAAGCAACAGTTATTACTGGCGCGAGGCGTTACAGCTGAAGTGTTCGAAAACGGCAAAGACATGGTGCGTAACGGCGTAGGGCGTACACACTAAAAAAAGTTAAAAGCGCCGTATGGCGCTTTTAACTGTTTATAACGAACTCTAAAATATTTAAAGCCTGCCAACTTGTTTTGAGCTAATACTGGTCACAATATTATTTTCAAAGCGGATCAATACGATGTACATCACTCCAATCGAGCCTTTTAGCTTATAAGTAAACTCTTCTGTTTTAACTAAATTGTCACCTTTGCCAATATCAACAGCTTCATTAAGCACATCTTTATAAAGTGGTGCACCCACCAGAGCTACAATGTCGGATTTAGTTTTACCCACACTTAATAGATTTCCGTTTTTTAGTCGAAAACTAGCCTGGGCAAACGCAAAGCTTGAAATAAAAAGAGATAAAAGCAGAGCTAACATAATATGCTTTTTCATAAGTCATCCTTAAACACACAGTATTTAATGCGAGGTATAAAAGGTAATACAGAAAAATGACAGTGAAAAAGAGAAAAGAGGAGGTTAAATGGTCGGTATGGCAGGATTTGAACCTGCGACCCCTGACACCCCATGACAGTGCGCTACCAAGCTGCGCTACATACCGACGTTGTTTGCAATAGTACGTATATTTTCTTAAAAATCAATAAGTGATTGTTTGTTTGCGCGTTTATTGCGCAAATAAGTTAAAAAACTATATTTAAAAGCGCAACTTCATAGGCTTTGTCTTGGCAAAACAGCAAGCTGCCGCAAATTCAACCATCAAAGAACAATATGTCCTAATCTTTATTTAGCCATTGATTGATCGAGTCGTACATTTCATCACGTATGAGCGGTTGAGCTTCTTTATTTGGATGTAATTGATCTCTTTGCATTAAGTTTGGCTTATCTGCCACATTAAGCATAAAAAAGTTAAGTAAATGAGCATTTGTTTTTTCACTTACTTGTGTAAAACTGTCTGTGAACATTTTACTGTAACGCGGCCCGTAATTAGGGGGAATGTAAATTTCCATTAGCGCGACCATGGCATCTTCAGCTTGGCTTTTTTCGATTAAATCCGTTAAGTTGGCCTGCATTTTTGTTACCGGAAAACCACGCAAACCATCATTAGCACCTAGCTCAATAAGCACATGGCTTGGTTGGTATTTCGCGAGTAAGGCATCTAGCCTGCGTAAAGCGCCGCCGGTTGTTTCGCCACTAATACTGGCATTAATTAGCTCTATATTACGTTGCTCTGCATCGTATTTATCTTGTAACAATTTAACCCAGCCTTGCTCTTGTTTAAGTCCATAGGCTGCACTTAAACTGTCTCCAAGTATTAAAATCGTGTTGTCGGCCGCCGCACTAAGTGGTTTGATAACTAAAAATAAAACGAATACAAAACGTAGGATTGAATGAGTCATATGTCAGCGCTTTCTCAATTAAATATTATTCAAGTAAATGGTTTGTCTAAAGTAGTTTCTACCTTCGAAGGTGAGTTGCCCATCCTCAGCGACATCAGCTTTAATGTCAAGCATGGTGAGTCAGTTGCTATTGTGGGCACATCGGGCTCAGGAAAATCCACGTTATTAAGTTTATTAGCGGGCCTAGATACAGCCAGCAGTGGTGAAATCATCCTTGATGGCGAGCCACTTCATACATTAGATGAAGAGCAACGCGCGGCATTGCGAGCTGAAAAAGTCGGCTTTGTATTTCAATCTTTTATGTTGGTACAAAGCTTAACGGCCCTTGAAAACGTCATGCTGCCAGCAGAGCTTGCTGGCGAAAGTGATGCGAAAGAGCAAGCCCTTGCTTTGTTAGAAAAAGTAGGGCTAAGTCACCGTATTGATCATTACCCATCGCAACTCTCGGGTGGTGAGCAACAACGTGTGGCTATTGCCCGGGCTTTTATTGGCACCCCTAAAATTTTATTTGCCGACGAGCCTTCTGCAAATTTAGACAGTAAAAACGGCAAAATGGTGGAGTCGTTATTGTTTGATTTAAACCAGCAGCACGGCACAACGTTAATTTTAGTAACTCACGATGAAGCACTCGCGCAAAAGTGCCAGCATATTGTACAAATTGAAGCGGGGCAGTTAGTTAAAAACTCAAAAGAGGACGTAGCGAATGTGGGCTAAGTTAGCACTTAAATTATTTGCCCGTGAATTTCGCCGGGGCGAGCTCACGGTTATTAGTGCCGCGATTGCGCTTGCAGTACTAACAGTGTTCACGCTGTCTATGGTGACAGAGCGAATAGCACAAAGCATAGCACAAAAAAGTAGTGCGTTTATTGCGGCTGATAGAGTGCTGGCCAGTGCTCACAAATTAGATACGGCGTTTATTAATAAAGCCAAACAAGAAAACTTACAAACTGCGCAAATGGTCTACTTTGATACCATGTTATTTGCCAACGACGAGATGCAGTTTACCTCGGTAAAAGCGGCATCAAACGAATACCCGTTAAAAGGCGAATTAAAAGTTAAATCATCGTTGCTTGGCGAAACGCAAGTAGCCCAGGGCGGACCAAAGCCTGGTAATGTGTGGCTAAGTGAATCGGTTTTTTACAGCTTAAATATTGATATTGGTAGCCAAGTAGAGCTAGGTGCTGCCGTATTCAATGTAGAAAAAGTGGTAGTTGAAGAGCCTGATGCCCCGTTTAATGTATTTTCGAGTAGTCGCAGAGTACTCATAAATATTGCTGATGTTGCAAAAACAGAAGTGATACAACCTGGCAGCCGAGTGAACTACCGCCAATTGTATGCAGGCGATGAGTCAGACATAACGCGGTTTTATGAGTGGTTAAAGCCACAAATGGCCGAAAATCAACGCTGGTACGGCGTCAAAGACAGGCAATCGCCTATATCAAATAGCTTAAACCGAGCAGAAAGTTTTTTATTACTAGCTGGCTTACTGGGCATTATTTTAGCCACAGTTGCCATTGCTGTGTCGGCAAAGCGTTATTGTGAGCGCCAATACGACCCCGTAGCTATGATGAAAACCCTTGGCGGAAGCCGCGCATTAATTCGTAAAATTTACTTTATGCATTTACTCATGGTTTGCACTATGGCGGTTATCATTGGCTTAGCCATAGGTTACGGTTTACAAGAAATTGCCACCGGGTATTTAGCAAAAAGCATGGATATGAGTTTACCTGCAGCGGGTTTTAAACCTTGGCTGGTGGCTATTAGCACAGGTGTTATATGTGCAGTTATGTTTTCTATTAAGCCACTGCTTGATTTATTTGATATTCCACCGCTTAGAGTATTGCGCCGTAATTTAGGCGACAGACTAGCCGTAAGCCGTGTGCACTTAGGTTTAAGTGCCCTTACGGTGTTTTTATTAATGTGGTTATTTAGTAACAACATTAAAATAACGCTTATTTTGTTTGTCTCTACACTGGCTTTGATTGCGGTGTTGTTTGTTATTTCAAAATTAATTTTTGGTGGTGGCCGTAAATTAGGCTTAAAACCAGGTAATAGCTGGTCGTTAGCTATTGCCTCTATTCAAAAGCGTGCCAACGTAAATGCAGTCCAGCTTATTAGCTTTTCGTTGGCGATAAAATTGCTGTTGTTTTTGATTGTACTTAAAAATGACATGATCTCAGATTGGCAATCACAACTGCCAGCCGATGCTCCTAATGCATTTTTAGTAAATATTACGCAAAACGAACTTGAGCCTGTAAACAATTACCTAGCAGAAAACGATATTTTAGTATCTGATTTTTACCCAACCATTCGTGGGCGCGTAAATGCGGTAAATGGCGAGCTTGTTGCGCGTAAAGTGTCGTTGCAAGATAACGAGAAAAAAGATGAAGAAGCGCGTTCAGGCATCGGTCGTGAGCTTAACTTAACGTGGCTTGAAAACGTGCCAGCCCAAAACGAAATTGTGCAAGGACAGTGGTTTGGCGAAGGCGCGGTGGGTGAAGCATCGGTTGAGGAATCCATGCTGGAGCGTTTAGATGTAGAAATAGGCGACACGTTAACATTTCTAATTGGTGCGCAATCATTTGACGCTAAAATAACTAGCGTACGTAAAGTAAACTGGGCTACGCTAAAACCTAACTTTTTTATTATTTTAAGCCCCGACGTGCTAAACGATTTTCCGGCAACGTATATTTCATCCGTGCGTATAGAGCCTGAGCAAAAGAAAGCGTTTAGCCAGTTACTACGCACGTATCCAACCATTACCGCTATTGATGTAGATAACTTTGTAAAGCAAATTCAATCAACCATTGAGCAGGTGTCGTTAGCGATTGGCTTTGTGCTTGCTATTGTGGTGTTGTGTGGTGCATTAGTGCTTATATCGCAGGTGCAAGCGAGCCTAGGTGAGCGAATGCAAGAAATAGTAATACTGCGAACTTTAGGCGCCAAAGGGCGATTAATAAAAAATGCGACCCTTTATGAGTTTTTGCTATTAGGTGGTTTAGCTGGGTTTGTAGCCGCATTATTTAGTGATGTAGCTTTGCTAATTGTTCAGCAGCAAATGTTTGACTTAGCTGGTAAGCTGCACCCGGCAATTTGGCTAATAGGGCCGGTATCGGGCGGGGTGTTTGTGGCGGCGCTTGGCTACTTAATGATTGCCCATAAGCTTAAACAAAATACCCAAGGCTTAGTACGTGCTTTAGCCTAAGCTATACTTTTTAATGCTAAACGCCCGCACTAAGTTGCGGGCGTTTTTGTTTTTACTCGGCACTGGTAATTTATACAGTGCTCTGGCATTATTACCGTTATTGAAAAATAACAATAATGAGTGTGCTGTTTGGCCATTATTTTAGGGATAGACCCAGGTTCACGTTTAACGGGTTACGGTGTAGTTGCTCACCAAGGTGCTAAATTTACCTATTTAGGCAGTGGGTGTATAAAATTAGCTGAGCACGAGTTTCCCATACGATTAAAAATGATCTACCAAGGGATCACACAAATAATAGAGCAGTTCTCGCCCGAAACCTTTGCCATAGAAAAAGTATTTATGGCGCACAACCCGGATGCCGCGCTAAAGCTAGGCCAAGCCCGAGGAGCCGCTATCGTGGGCGCCTCTATGGCCGAACTACCCGTATTTGAATACTCAGCACGGCAAATTAAGCAAGCCGTGGTTGGTAATGGCGGCGCCGATAAGTCGCAAGTGCAGCACATGGTAAAAAATATTTTAAAATTACCTGGCACACCACAAGCCGATGCGGCCGATGCGCTTGCCATTGCAATTTGCCATGCTCACTCAGAACAAAATTTAATTAAACTAGCGGGTAGCGCAAGTAAAACCGTTAGAGGACGTTTAAGGAAATAAATATGATTGGCCGTTTAAATGGCATTTTAGTTGAAAAGCAGCCGCCCGAAATTTTATTAGAAGTAAGCGGCGTAGGCTACGAAGTACAAATGCCCATGACCTGTTTTTACGACTTACCCAATGTTGGCGAAAACGCCATCGTGTACACGCATTTTGTAGTACGCGAAGACGCACAACTATTATTTGGCTTTAATAATAAAACCGAGCGCGCGCTGTTTAGAGAATTACTAAAGGCAAATGGCGTGGGGCCTAAACTAGGCTTAGCGATTTTGTCGGGCATGTCGGCGCAACAATTTGTAAGTTGCGTAAACAACGAAGACGCCACAACCTTGGTTAAATTACCGGGTGTGGGTAAAAAAACCGCTGAGCGTTTAGTGCTTGAAATGAAAGACCGCTTAAAAGATTGGGGTAATGATTTATTTACGCCATTTAGCGATAATGCCGTAATAGAGCCCGCTTGCGATGCAACTATTGCCAATAATGCCGCAGACGATGCCGTATCGGCACTTGTTGCGTTAGGTTATAAATTGCCACAGGCGCAAAAAGCAGTAAAATCGGTAAGCAAACCCGATATGTCTACTGAGGTTCTTATTAAAGAATCTTTAAAATCAATGTTGTGAGTAACCCATGATTGAAGCTGATCGTTTAATTGACGCGAGCGAAAAAACCAACGAAGACACCATAGACCGCGCAATAAGGCCCAAGCTTTTAGCCGACTACAAAGGTCAGCCGCATGTTAAGCAGCAAATGGAAATATTTATAGAGGCTGCCCGTAGCCGTGGTGAAGCCCTTGATCATCTATTAATATTTGGCCCGCCAGGCTTAGGTAAAACCACGCTTGCTAATATTGTTGCCAACGAGCTTAATGTAAGTATTAAAACCACCTCAGGGCCAGTGCTCGAAAAAGCCGGCGACCTTGCTGCACTGCTTACCAACCTTGAAGAGGGCGATGTACTGTTTATTGATGAAATACACAGACTCAGCCCACAAGTTGAAGAAATCCTTTACCCCGCGATGGAAGATTATCAACTCGACATTATGATTGGTGAAGGCCCAGCAGCACGATCTATTAAATTAGACTTACCGCCGTTTACGCTTATTGGCGCAACCACACGTGCAGGTTCTCTTACCTCACCACTAAGAGACCGTTTTGGTATAGTGCAGCGCTTAGAGTTTTATTCTATTGCTGATTTATCATATATAGTGGGGCGCTCAGCGCATTATCTAGATTTACAAATGTGCGATGATGGAGCCACCGAAATTGCAAAGCGTTCGCGAGGCACACCGCGCATAGCTAACCGCCTATTGCGCCGTGTACGCGATTACACGCAAGTAAAATCTGATGGCACTGTGAATGCCTCGGTTGCCGAGCAGGCGTTAGATATGATTGACGTAGATAAAAGCGGGTTTGATTACATGGACCGTAAATACTTACTTGCCATTATCGAAAAATTTATGGGCGGACCTGTAGGGCTAGATAATTTAGCCGCCGCCATCGGCGAAGAAAAAGAAACCATTGAAGATGTAATTGAGCCGTTTTTAATTCAACAAGGCTTTATACAGCGCACACCGCGCGGGCGAATTGTGTCAGACAATGCGTACCATCACTTTGGTTTACTTCCTAAACAAGATTAACCTCATTTAGCCCGTTACAGTCAATGTAGCGGGTTGCACCTACCCTTAATTGTAAAATTTTTCTTAATAGTTAATCAGCTTTCATCCACTTTGTTGCAAATGTAACCAATAAATTAAATTCATTATGTAATTCACTTAACGTTAAGACTGGCGTGGCTATGCTGCGTACCATTGAATTTATCACGGCACTTATTTGCTACTTTTTGAGAGCTTAAAAGTGTGGTTATTTAAATTAAGTACATTGTATTTTTATAAAGAGACTTACTGACATCTTAAATTAGGCTGATATAAGTTTTTTTTAGTGAGAAGCTTTTAGCGAAAACGCGGCTTTTAGAAATGCGCTTTTATTCAGTATTCAGGTTAAGTAAGAAGCGCGAAAGTTTAGGCAAAAAAAAGCCCGCATATAATGCGGGCAAACAACAAGTTGAAGGAAGTAATCCAGGGAACTACGTTTTACTTAATTAGGTTTTATCCAAAAAGAGTAAAACAATGTAATACGATTAAAAATCCTATTACTAAGAACTTGGCTTAATGAAAAATCTTTCATTCAGTGCGTAAGCTCGGTATGGGAGAATAATACGGAATATGTGCTTTTTGTTCAAACTAGAAAATTTAAAATTTCAGATAAAAAAAACTAATCCGATGAATTTTTTAGTTGTTCGAAACTTGTGCGTTAATTATTCGTTAACTTTATAAGTTGCTGAAAATTAATAAATAACTGGTGTGAGTTGTATTGTTACACTATTAGTTAAATTAGTACATGCACAATGATATGAATAGCTTTTGCGTGCTTATGCACTTTTTATGAATAAACGCAGCATTTTATCAAGTTTTCTGCGTATATTTACGCACTTTTATTGTGTTTAGTTGTGCTTTACTTAGCGTGGCAGTCGCGTTTTAGAAACAAACAAGTGATTAACCGTATGTTTAACGTTTTTTGTTGCCAATTCATAGCAATACCGTTGTCAGTAAACTCTTGACTCGATACACTAGATGCAACTTATGGCCGTTACAATGGTCTTATTTACATAAAATAACCAAATTGACGTTTTTTGAAATTATTTAGGAGTTTAACGTGGGATCAGGGCTTAACTTTTTAGATCTAATTCTAGAAGCCAGTTTGCTTGTGCAGTTAGTTATGCTAGCGCTTGTAGCAATGTCTGTAATGTCATGGGCAATTATTTTTCAGCGCAAAAAAGCAATTAGCGATGCCTTGTCTGATGCAAAAAAATTCGAACAAAAATTTTGGTCAGGTATCGACTTAAGCAAATTATACAACGAAATTTCATCACGCAGTGGTCAATCTCATGGTATTGAAGCGTTATTTACATCAGGCTTTAAAGAATTTGCGCGCCATAAAAAGAACACATTTCAAAGCGCAGGCATTGTTATGGAAGGTACGCATCGTTCAATGCGTGTGGCTCTGTCACGTGAAATTGAAAAACTAGAATCGAGCTTATCGTTTTTAGCGACAGTAGGTTCAATTAGCCCATATATCGGCTTATTCGGTACGGTGTGGGGTATTATGAATGCCTTTATTGCACTAGGTGAAGTTAAACAAGCAACTTTACAAATGGTAGCGCCAGGCATTGCTGAGGCACTTATTGCAACAGCAATGGGTTTATTTGCGGCTATTCCGGCTGTTATTGCGTATAACCGCTTTGCTAATAAAGTTGAAAAACTAGAATCACACTACATCAACTTTATGGAAGAATTTGCCAATATTTTACACCGTCAAGCAGCTACCCAAATAGAGGCTAAAGCGAATGTATCAGCGTAAGAAGCGCCGTCCGGTCGCAGAAATTAATGTAGTACCTTACATTGATGTAATGTTGGTATTACTAATTATATTTATGGCAACAGCACCGCTTATTACTCACGGTGTAAAAGTTGATTTACCAAAAATGGAAGAGTCGGATTTAGTTGACACTAAAGACACGCCACCCATTATTGCCTCAATTGACTCTGCAGGTAAGTACTATGTAAGCATAGGAACTGATCCAGAGGAGCCAATGGAAGCACTTGATGTGGCAGCGGTTATTAAGCTTCAGCTAATGAAAAACCCTGATGTACCAGTAATGATTAAAGGCTCTGGTAAGGTTTCGTACCAAGAAGTATTGTTATTAATGGACTTTTTAAAGAATGCTGGCGTACCATCTGTGGGTTTAATGACAGAATCCTTTGAGGGGAAACAGTAGTAACATGAATAGTTCTATAATCAAGTCAGTGCTTTTACATTTAGGTTTGGGGGGCTTTTTGTGGGCAACTGCGAATATACACCCTCCAGCACCTAAAGTAATGGAAGTGACGCTTAATTCGGCTATTCCTGAGCCTGATAATGCAGTGTCTGCGGTCACTGTAGATCAAAAGCAAGTTGAGCAAAAAATTGCCGAGTTGCAAAAAAAAGAAGACGCTAAAAAACGTGCTGAAGATAAGCGCATTCGCGACTTAGAGCGCAGAGCCGCCAATGCACGTAAACAACGTGAAGCCGAAGCCCGTAATATTAAAAAGCTAGAGCAACAGCGTAAAGCAAAAGAGAAAGAAAAAGCACAAGCTGAGGCGGAAGCTAAAAAAGCGCGTGAAATTGAACAAAAAGAACGTGCTAAGGCAAAACAAGCCGAAAAGCAAAAGCAAGAGGCTGAAAATGCAGCCAAAGCGGCTGCAGATAAACGTAAAGCAGAAGAAGAGGCACTCAAAAAAGCCGAAGCAGAGCGTAAAAAACGTGAAGCAGAAGCCAAAGCGCGTGCCAAAGAAGCCGAACGCAAACGTCAGCAAGCGCTGCAAGAGCAAATGTTACAAGAACAACTTGCTAAAGAGCAGGCTGCACGTAGTAAAATACGCCAACAGCAAGTAGTAAGCGAAGTTGATAAGTATAGAGCCTTAATTATGGCGCGTATTCAGCAAAACTTACTGATTGATGAAAAAATGAAAAACCAACAGTGCCGAGTAAATATTCGTCTTGGGTTTAATGGTTTAGTCACGCAGGTTAAATCGTTAGGGGGTGATAAGTTAGTGTGTGAAGCAGCACTTAGAGCTGTGCGCATGGCCGACACATTACCTGTATCTAAAGACAAAGACGTGTTCGAGCAACTTAAGAATATTAATTTAACAATCAAGCCAGAATTTTAAAGGAATGATATGTTCAGCAAAATTAAAATAGCCTTTGTAGTTATATTATTAGGGTTTCAGGGTGTGGCAAATGCGGCACTTGAAATTGTAATAACTGAAGGTGTAGACGGTGCACGTCCTATTGCCATAGTGCCTTTTAAATACAATGGTGTTGGCCCAATTCCGCAAAAATTGAGCGATGTTATTGCTGCCGATTTAATGCGCAGTGGTAAGTTTAAACCGGTAGATGTAGCACAAATGCCGCAACTTCCTAATAAAGATGGCGATATAGACTACGCAGCTTGGGTAAACCAAGGTGTAGAAGCGGTTGTCGTTGGCGAAGTTGATCAGCAAACTGATGGGCGTTACCTAGTACGCTACGAATTGGTAGATGTGATACGTGGGCAAATTACCGGCGGCCAAACGCAAATGATGAGCAACGGTAAACTTGTAAAAAGCCAAGACCACATTTTAGAAGCACGTGAAAGCGTAATTGGTGAAAGTGGCTTTCGCCGTTATTCACACCGCATAAGCGATGTAGTCTACGAAAAGCTAACCGGTGAAAAAGGCGCGTTTTTAACTAAAATTGCGTATGTAATTGTACGCGAAGATCAACCAAAACCTTACCAGTTAGTGGTTGCCGACTATGATGGCTTTAACGAGCAGGTGTTATTGCGCTCAAAAGAGCCGTTGATGTCGCCAGCATGGTCGCCTGATGGCACTAAGCTTGCGTATGTAACATTTGAAAACCGCCAAAGCCAAATTTATATTCAAGATCTCTACTCAGGTAAGCGTGAACTGATTACAAGCTACCGTGGTATTAACGGTGCACCGCAGTTTTCACCAGATGGCAAAAAAATGTTATTGGTGCTTTCTAAAGACAAAACAGGTGCAACCGAAGTGTATGTTTTAGATTTAGCAACCCGTAAAGAAACACGCCTTACACGCCACCGTAGTATAGATACTGAACCATCTTGGTACCCAAATGGCCAGGATATTGTGTTTACATCTGAAAGGGGTGGTAATGCCCAGATTTATAAGTTAAATTTAAGAACTGGTAGGTCACAACGATTGACCTTCGACGGCGATATGAACCTAGCGGGTTCTATAACGCCAGACAGTAAAGAATTAGTGATGGTTAACCGTACCAACGGGCAGTACCATCTTGCTAAGAAAGAGCTGGCTACAGGTGCGTTTCAAGTATTAACACGAACTCGCCTTGATGAATCTCCGAGCATAGCGCCAAACGGTTCGATGATCATTTATAGCACGCTTCATAATAATAAACAGGTACTCGCGCTGGTATCGATGGACGGTCGCTTTAAAGCACGTTTACCCGTGCTAGACGGACAAGTAAAGGCACCAGCTTGGTCGCCATATTTACAGTAATATTTGCTGGTTTACTCAAAATAGGAATCTACTCAATGCAACTTAACAAAGTACTTAAAGGCCTGCTAATCGCTGTGCCAGTAATGACATTAGCCGCTTGTAGCTCATCTTCAGATATTGATGAAGGCGCAGCTAACCAATCAAATCAAAGTGCAGTTGAGCAATCAACAAACACGGATACAGTTGAAGTAGCAACAATTTCACCTGAACAACAAGCAGAAGAGCAACTTCGTCAAAAATATGAAGCGCTTCGTCAAGAGCAAATCATTTACTTTGACTTCGACAAAGCAACTGTTGAGAACAAGTACGCAGAATTACTTCGCGCACATGCTGAGTTTTTAGTTCAAAACCCTTCAGTAAAAGTATTAATTGAAGGTCACGCTGATGAGCGCGGTACGCCTGAGTACAACATTGCACTAGGTGAGCACCGTGGCCAAGCTGTAGAAAAATACCTACAAAGCTTAGGTGTTTCTGCTAGCCAAATGTCAGTAGTTAGCTACGGTGAAGAGAAACCAATGGTTAAATCTCGCACTGAGTCAGCTTTCGCTAAAAACCGCCGTGCGGTACTAGTTTACTAAGATAAGAGATATTATGAAGCCGAAAATTATTTTGGCAGCCATGATATTGAGCGGGAGCACCCAAGTTTTGGCTGCTCCCGCTCCTGTTTCAGAAGCTGCAAGTTCACAGTCGAGCATAGAGAAGCGTTTAGCATCACTAGAAAACATGATGCAGTCGCGAAACTTATTACAAGTTGAATTACAGCAACAACTTAACCTGCTTCAAGATGAAGTAAGCCAAATTCGCGGTGTTACTGAAGAGCAAAGCTATAAACTTGAAAAGGTACTTCAGCGCCAGCGAGAGCTTTATCAAGAAATAGAAAACCGCGTAAGCCAAGCGTATACACAACCTGCTGCTACGCCTGCAACCGATTACACGCAATCGAGCGATGCACAAACCTATAGCAGTGACTTATCTGAAAACGAGGCGTATGAGCGTGCAGTAGCGCTAATAATGAAAGATAAACGCTACGACCAAGCTATTCCTGAGTTTCAAACATTTTTAACAACCTATCCTAATTCTGTGTATGCCTCTAATGCACATTATTGGCTTGGGCAGTTGCTAACCATTAAAAATGATGGTGTAAAAGCAAGTGAGCATTTTAAAGTGGTGGTAAATGAGTTTCCTAACTCAAACAAACGACCAGATGCCATGTTAAAATTAGGCACGCTTTTACAAGAGCAAGGCCTAAATCAAGAGGCACAAAAAATATTGGGTGATCTAATTAACCAATATCCGAGTACAACTGCTGCAAAACTTGCAACCGAGCGTTTAGCTAATTAGGGCGCATTTAAGCGGTGTATTTAAAGCTCAAACTACATAGAAATACTCGGCGAATCTTGTATTTGCATGTAGTTTGAGCACAAACGCTTTAATTTTGCTCACCTAGGCATAAAAACTGAAAAAAAGAGACATTTTCGGTTGCACTCATTTTATAAATAAGTATTATAAGCGCCCGCAGCAAACGAATGGTTACCCCACTCAAAATGCGGCAAAAAGAGCGGGTCATTAGCTCAGTTGGTAGAGCAGTGGACTTTTAATCCATTGGTCGATGGTTCAAGTCCATCATGACCCACCATTCTTTAT
>NZ_LKDU01000036.1:0-41121 GCF_001401855.1 Pseudoalteromonas sp. P1-7a
CTTAAAGTAAATGGTGCCTCGACCCGGAATCGAACCAGGGACACGAGGATTTTCAATCCTCTGCTCTACCAACTGAGCTATCGAGGCACTTATACAGTGCTGATTAAAAATAACAAAGTATTTTTAATGCAATTCCCACTCAGCGTTATCGGCTGAGCCATTTGGGCGTGCGGCGTATTAAACGAGTTTTGCCCTTACAAGTCAACTTTTTTTTTACTCTTTATAACTGTTTGAACGGTTTTCACACAACAATGCAAGTTTTTATATACTAATGTTTATTTATCCAGCAAAAATTTACGAAAAACCTTAATTTAATCAATTAAACCAGACTAAAAACGTAGTGAATTATTTTACGTAAATGATACGATTACTTTGGAAATGCGGTAAGGGCTTATCGTAATAACAAATACCAATGGGAACAATCAATGCAGAGTAAATTCTCTTCGCCTGTGAAAGGCTTACTGCCGCTTTTTTTAATAATTAATATTGCAGTAACAGCGCTTGCTATTGTTGCCTTCGCGTTTTATTCGCAAAACACACAACCTGCACCAGCAGCCAAACAAAAAGTAAGTATTACGCAACTTGCACAGCAACTTGATTTACCAATGGTAGATGCACTTACTATGTATGGGCAAGGTAAGGTTCGTCAGCTACTTGAACTTACCTCAATATTAGATGATGAGTTTGAATATACGCTTTATCGCTTTAATGCCACCTCAGAAACCCAACTTGTATATAGCAGCACTAAACCCGCTATCGAGTCAAAAAAAGTAAATGAGCATTTAGCTGAGCAAGGTGTATTACACCATATATTACTATTAAACGACCAACCCATTGGTGAACTAATAATAAAACAGCAGTTACCAGCGGTGCCTTTAACGCAGCAAGACTCGCAAGTAATAGCCTATATTATTGCAATTGTGAGCGTGTTTGCCTTATTTGCATTAGCCTTACTATTTAATACCTATATAAATACCCGCTTGCGTAAAAGCAGCCATTTATTAAATGAAGAACTGCAAGCAATTACTGAAAATGGCAATTACGAAAGTAAAATAAGTGAAAAACTAGACTTAGGCTTATCTGGCGTTGCTAAAAACATTAATTTACTGCTTGGTAAAGTTAACTCAGTAATGTCTGAAAAAGAGGCTGCGCAAAAGGAGCTTCAAAAATTACAAACTGGCCTTGAGAGTGAAGTACAGCAAAGAACGATTGCATTAGAGCAAGCTACATTAAAGGCACAGCGCGCCAGCGAAACCAAAACCACCTTTTTAGCCACTATGAGCCATGAAATCCGCACGCCTATGAACGGCGTAATTGGCACTATTGATTTATTAAGACAAACAGAGCTTGATGGTGCGCAGCATCGCTTAAGTACCATTATCCGTGAGTCAGCGTTTTCATTACTAAGTATTTTGGATGACATTTTAGACTTTTCAAAAATTGAAGCGGGTAAGCTAAATATTGACCCTACGCCTTTTTCTGTTACCGATACAATTGAAGAGGTAGCTCGGGTACTTTCATCTGTTGCTAAAAAACGTCAATTAGATTTAGAGCTTTCTATTGCACCAGATATTCCTACTAATCTGACTGGCGATACAATCCGAGTTCGCCAAGTGCTGTACAACCTATGCAGTAATGCAATTAAGTTCACCAGCACCGATGACAAACGCCAAGGTCATGTAAAAATATCGGTAGAGGTCGCTCATAATACAGCGGATCATTTTACGCTACGTTTTTGTGTAACCGATAACGGCAAGGGCATGACCCAGGCGCAGCTGCGAGAAATATTTAATCCGTTTGTACAAGCAGAAAACTCAATTACCCGCGAGTACGGTGGGACAGGTTTAGGGCTTTCGATTTGTAAAAGTTTAACAGAGCTTATGCTTGGTACTATTAATGTAACGAGCCATGCGGGTATTGGTAGCGAGTTTACCGTTGAGCTGCCATTTGGTACCTCTGGAAAAATTAAATACGCACATAAAAATGCACTCAATGGTAAACATGTGGTGGTTGTAAGTAACCATTTAGAACGTGAAAAAGCGATGTACCGCTATTTATCGTTTATGGGCGCTAAAATTACTTACGTGCACGATCAACAAGAAATAGAAGCACAACAAGAGCACCGCGATATTATATGGGTTGTTGATGGCATAGACGATATGGAAAGGGTTAACTCTTTACTACGTCGTCTTATATACTCGCTTGAAGATAACAACCAGCAAGTTGTGGTGTTAAGTAAGCTTGATGAAGCTGCTATAAACCATAAAAATGTATTTTATATAAATGCTTCCCCGCTTTGTAAATCTAACTTTATGATGTCGATATTGGTGGCAGCTGGTTTGCATCAGCCTAAGCAAGTTAAAAAAACAAAAACACTCAACAATTATTTAAATGTTGAACAAGCACGCGATGCAAATAAACTCATTTTACTAGTAGAAGACAACCTACTAAACCAGCAAGTGTTAACTGATCAACTGCACATATTAGGCTATGGCGTGGAAGTAGCTAACAATGGTGAAGAAGGCTTAGATATGTGGCGTCAAAACAATTACTCGCTCATATTAACCGACTTACACATGCCAAAAATGTCGGGATACGACATGGTTGAAAAAATTCGTGATGAAGCCGAGTTGTTAGACTCTATAGACTCACAGCCTTATATTATTGCCGTTACCGCCAATGCGCTTAAAGGTGAAAAAGAACGTTGCCTTGCTGTTGGTATTAATGATTTTATTACTAAGCCTATAGAGCTTAATGCCCTAGAAGATACCTTAAAGCGTTGGTATGACAAACATAACAAAGACCAAACTGTTGTCATTCATCAAAAACCTGCTATGCCCATTAATATGGATGCGGTATCCACTTATGTAAATGGCGACGAAGCCAAGCAAATACGCTTTTTCAAAATGTTTTTGGAGCAAAGCCAAAGCTTAATTAAAAGCATTAATTCGGGTGTTATGGTTAATGACAGAGATGAAATCAGTGATGCCTGTCATCAACTTAAGTCTATTTCTAAAACAATTGGTGCTGAGGCCGTAGCACAATGTGCACAAGAGTTTGAAGAAAAGTGTAAAAATGCAGAGCTTGATACTGATGAGCTAATCGCACAAAGAGACACCCTTGAGATTGAATACTCTAAAGCTGCACAGTTTTTAAAAGAACAAGTACGCTCGGCAAGCACTGATGAGGAAACGCTATAGAATATAGCTATAAAAAAAGGGCTAATTAGCCCTTTTTTATATCTGTACTTTTATTTTTCTGGCGGTCGATAACCTTCAATTTCTACGTCTTTGTCTTCAAACAAAAAACCAACCATTTGCTCTTCTAAAAACGTACGGTGCTCTGGGTCCATCATATTTAAATGCTTTTCGTTAATTAGCATCGTTTGCTTGTGCTGCCACTGGCCCCATGCTTCTTTAGAGATATTATTAAAAATTTTCTCGCCTAGTTCACCTGGGTATAACTGAAATCCAAGCCCTTCGGCTTCTTTTTGTAACTTTTGACAAAATACTGTACGTGCCATAATTGACTCTCTTAAGCGCTAAATGTAAATAGTTTAACCTATTGAGCTCATTTGTTTAACCAACTTTTTAGTTGGTGCGGCTAAACCCACCTCTATTGATTGATCGAGTGGGTACCATACGAGCTGTTTATCATTTACTACATCCGGTACGCTATCAATATTAAGAACATACGGGTTTATTGTTAGCTCAAAATGCGAAAACACATGAGTAAAAGGCACCCACTCTTCCAGCTCGGTTTTTAAACCTTGCTGATTTAAAAATAACACCATTTCGCTGTATTCATTAAACTCAAAAAAACCAAATAAACCGCCCCAAATACCGCTACTTGGGCGTTTTTCCATTAAAACCTTCTCGTCATGTTGAATAATCAGCTGATGACAACTTTTTTTAGGAACCACTTTTTTAGGCTTAGAATGAGGGAACTCTTTAACTTTTCCTGCGTTAAACGCACCGCAATCGTTATTTAGTGGACATGCTTGGCAGTCAAAGCGACTGCGCGAGCAAAGGCTGGCGCCCAAGTCCATCATGGCTTGGTTAAACTCAGTCACATTGTTTTTAGGGGTTAACTGAGTAGATAAATGCCAAAGTTGGTTTTCTACTTTTTTTACCCCATACCACCCTTCAATCATAAAATATCGGGCAAGCACTCGCTTAACATTGCCATCTAAAATAGGGTGGTGCTGTCCAAGCGACAGCGATAATACGGCACCGGCCGTAGAGCGCCCTATTCCGGGTAAATCCATGACTTCTTCTAGTGTAGTTGGAAATTTACCTTGGTATTTATCTCGCACTATTTTGGCCGTTTTATGTAAGTTACGTGCCCGTGCGTAGTAACCTAAGCCAGTCCAATGATGCAGCACTAAATCTTCGTCTGCATTTGCCAAAGCAACAATATCTGGGAAGCTTGCCATAAACTTTTCAAAATATGGAATAACCGTAACAACTTGCGTTTGCTGTAACATTACTTCCGACACCCACACTTTATAAGGTGTTTTAGCTAATTGCCAAGGCAGTGTTTTACGCCCATGAAGGTGATACCAATCAACCACTCGGTTAGCAAACTTGTCTGACTGCTGTTTATTTAAATCCAACATATACTACTTTTACTCATGCTCAATAGCGGCTCAGTCTATTGCAGTTAATAAAAAGATCAAGCGATGAAGGCGCTATAACACGCTAATACTTGTGATTAGCTGCGTGGTCAGGGATAATACGCAACCATTTTTAAACACATTGTTTTTGTCAGGCCAATAATATGAGTGAATCAAGTAACAACAACCTTGAGCAAGCTAAGCAAGAAGGTAAGTATATCCGCACAATTCGCAGTTTTGTAAAACGCGAAGGCCGCTTAACTAAAGGCCAAGCTGCCGCAATTGAAAAGTGCTGGCCAACTATGGGGCTTGAGCATAAAAACGGCCTACTCGACTTAGCCCAAGTATTTGGCAATAACAATGATGTAGTATTAGAAATTGGTTTTGGTATGGGCAAGTCATTAGTTGAAATGGCAAAAAATGCACCACACCTAAACTTTATTGGTATTGAAGTACATCGCCCAGGCGTTGGCGCATGTTTAATGGACGCTGATGAAGCCGGAGTTACTAATTTACGTGTATTTGAACACGATGCAGTAGAAGTACTCGCGGACTGCATTGCAGATGAAAGCTTAACAACGCTGCAATTATTCTTCCCAGATCCATGGCATAAAAAGCGTCATCATAAACGCCGTATAGTGCAAACAGAATTTGCTGAAAAACTACGTAGCAAATTAAAAATTGGTGGTGTTTTTCATATGGCTACTGACTGGGAAAACTACGCTGAGCACATGCTAGAAGTTATGCAAGCAGCGCCTGGCTATAAAAATCAGTCATCTACCAACGACTACGTACCGCGCCCGGATTCGCGCCCACTAACTAAGTTTGAACAGCGCGGCCACCGTTTAGGCCATGGCGTGTGGGACCTAATGTTTGAGCGCACAAAGTAATCCACACCTTTTACTAATCAATAATTTGTAAGGCAAAGCCATTTATGAGCGTATTAACCAACCCAAGTTTACTGTTACTTCGTAATAGCGAGGAACTAGTGGGAAAATCTATCTTGGTGGTCAACTTTGTTCAAGATGGCTTTTTAGCAGAGCTAAAACAGCTAAATCCTCAAAGTAACATCACCGCATTTAGTTATAACCATGCTAATGGGGAATTTGCTAAAAGAGTAGATGGCGTAAACGTGTGTGTTCATCATGAAATAGATGCCAACGATTATGATTTAGTCATTCTTTATTACCCAAAATCAAAGCCTGAAGTATTAATGGCCCTTGATAATATTCGCGCCGTTATTAACGAAAAAGCACAGCTACTTGTTGTGGGCGAAAATAAAAGTGGCGTTAAATCGATAGAAAAACAGCTCGCGGGCAAAGCAGGTTATAGTAATAAAATCGACTCTGCCAAGCATTGCATTTTATTCTCGTTTGAGCAACTAGAGACAACCACTGCGTTTGACATCAGCCGCTACCATAAAACGTTTACCGTAAATGTAGCTGGTGTAGAGTTTGATGCGATCAGTGTTCCAGGGGTTTTTAACCACGGCGCTTTAGATGCTGGTACAAAAATGTTATTAGAAAATGCCCCTACCACTAAACAAGGTAATGTACTGGATTTTGGTTGTGGTGCAGGCTTGATTGCTACTTTTTTAGGTATTAAAAATCCAGCACTTACTTTTACCTGCAGCGATGTAAGCGCACTTGCAACTTATGCAACTGAGCAAACATTAAAACTTAATAATATTAAAGGCAGCACTATTTTAAGTGATGGCTTAAAAAATATTAGCGGCAAGTTTGATTTAATAGTAAGTAACCCACCGTTTCACACTGGCATCGCGACTGACTACACAATTGCTGAAGCATTTTTATCAAATGCTAAACAGCATTTAACCAAAGCTGGTAAGCTATCCATAGTGGCTAATAGCTTTTTAAAATACCCACCTATCTTAGAAGCGCAATTTGGTAGCTTCCATACTGTGTACAAAAATAATAAATTTGCCGTTTACAGTAGTTAACTAATTACACTTATTAGGCTAAGTGTAATTAACACTTAGCCTAACTTTCGAATAAATATCAGAATTAATTTTACGATTTCCCTTCACTTTCTTCGGTTTTTGCTAAACTAAAGTTCTAAATGTAAATATCCTTGCTTAGGCGATGCAGCAATAATGCCAAAAAAAGTACACCAAAAAAGTATTAGAAAAGCGCTGATCAACACCATCATGCTTATCACTGCTATTTGTTTAACTTTATCGGTTTCGATTTCTACCTACATGGGTGTAAAAGAACAAAAGGAACTGATCATAAACAAGCTTGTGATCCTCTCTGATATTGTTGCGTTTGATGCATCGGATTCACTAGTAAATGACGATAGAAAAACAGAAGAAAAACGCTTAAAGTCATTTGAAAAAATCCCTCTTGTAAAAAACATCCACATTTACGCCATAGAAAAAACATCGAGCAAGCCTGTGTTTTTTATTAGTTTTAATGCTAAAAAAACCCCGCCGGTGCCCTTGCGCGTAGACAGCATTGAAGAGCTAAAAGAGCCTAGAGTTACCAACAATTATATTGAGCTGATAACACCTGTACTTAATAACGAGCAAGTAGTTGGCTATGTTTATATGCGTGGCAGCCTAGAAAGCCTAGATGAATTTATAAAACAAAAAATAATCATAGATGTTTTCCTCACCCTATTTATATTATTTTTTGTGTACTTTATTGCCATAAACACCCAAAAAAGTATTGCAAACCCTATTGAGCATTTGAGTGGATTACTACAAGACGTTTCAAAAAATCATAACTACGATGTACGCGCTCCTGCGACTAAAGTAAAAGAGGTAACAGCCTTATCAAATAGCTTAAATATCATGCTTACACGTACGCGTAAGCAAATAGAGCGACATGAAAAAGACAAACTAGAAATAAAACAGCTCAACCAAAGCTTAGAAGAAAAGGTAAATCAAAGGACAATAGCCCTGCGTGAGGCAAACCAAGAATTACTTTCAACCCTTGAGCGAATGCATCAATACCAAGAACAAATAGTAGAAAACGAAAAAATGGCTTCGTTAGGGCAAATGGTAGCTGGGGTGGCGCATGAGGTTAACACCCCTATAGGTTTAGGTATCACGGGTTCAACCTTATTGCGCGACAAACTTGCCGATGTTCAGCTTAGCTTTGATAATAAATCCCTTACTTCTAACCAATTAAAACGTTTTATAGATGAAGGTATTGAAAATCTCGATTTAATTTATCGAAACTTAAATCGAGCAGCCGACCTTATTTCTAACTTTAAAAAGGTAGCTGTAATTCAAGATGACGGGGTTAAAACCCATGTAAATATCCATAAATTAATATCTGACGTGTTAATGTCGATTCAATCAGAGTTAATAACCTCCAAACCTAACGTTGTGATCAATTGCCCAAGTGACTTAACAATTGAAAGTAAATCAGAACCTCTACAACAAATATTTCAACAGCTTATTTTAAACTCAGCTATTCATGGGTTTGTGGGTAGTGAAAATAACGAAATCCAGTTTGATATAGAAATTACAGGTCCACAAATAAAGATCATTTATACAGATAACGGACAAGGCGTTGATAAAAATGTCAAAAATAGGATATTTGACCCATTTGTAACCTCTAAGCGCGGCCAAGGAGCCAGTGGATTAGGTATGCATTTGGTCTACAACCTTGTAACCCAAGCGCTAGGCGGACATATACTGTATGACCTAGATGCAAAACCCGGCGTACGCTTTGTTATTACAATTCCATAAAAAGTGTTTAAAAAAAGAGTATTTATTTACGCTTTTTACTTGAATTACTATTTAATGACCTTATAGAGAGAGCATGTGATATTTCACGTTTAATTATTTAACTTGATCTAATAATTGGACGATACAATTTATGAACTTTATTGCTTTTGCAGTATCACATACATTGATGAAAGGTTATAAAATGATATAATTCCGTTTTGAATTTGCGCGATTATTTTTAGTACCTTTAAGTGATTGGTGGATGTATCAATCATTAAAGGAAATGGCTTCGTTTTCATAATTCAAAAAGCTGCATCCGTTATATATCATTAAACAGTAGTTTTTGCACAATGCCTTTTGGTTAGTTTGGAACACCCCTACTGTTTTATTTTTATCCAACTTGTTTTTTCTTGTTAACATTTGGGTATAATCCTATAATCTCTAGTAATCGAATTATTTAGTTAAAATTCGATTTTTTGTAAATAAAATATTCCAAAAAGGTTAATTAATAATGCAAACGCCAGTCATTCTAATCGTAGAGGATGAAGACGTAACTCGACTAAACCTCGTGAGTTTATTTGAAGCTGAAGGTTACAAAGTTATTGAAGCCATTGATGGCGATGATATGCATGACAAGCTTACAAATAATGATGACGTCAATCTTGTAGTTATGGACATCAACCTACCGGGTAAAAACGGGCTAATTTTAGCACGTGAATTACGCCAAAAACGCAAAGTCGGTTTAATCTTCTTAACCGGCCGTGATAACGATGTAGACCGTATTTTAGGTTTAGAAATTGGTGCTGATGATTACATCACTAAACCTTTTAACCCTCGTGAATTGACTATACGCGCTCGCAACTTAATTACCCGTACAGCGCTAGGCGGCGAAGAGTCAGTGCTAGAAACCAACGGTGTAATTACATTTAACGGTTGGGAACTAGACGAAAACAGCCGTTGTTTAACGTCACCAAATGGTGATGCTAAGCGTTTACCTAAAGGTGAATACAGAGCGCTACGTTTAATGCTTGATTCTCCAGGGCGTATTTTTAGCCGTGAGCAACTTATTAAGCATATGACTGGCCGTGAGCTTCGCGCTAATGACCGTACAGTAGATGTAACGATTCGTCGTATTCGTAAGCACTTCGAAAGTGATAATTCTACTTCTGAGCTAATCAGCACCATCCATGGTGAAGGTTACCGCTTTATTGGTAAAATCGACGCTTAATTAGAGTAAACCACTTACTCTAATAATTGTAAAAACGAATGAAGGGCAATTTGTCCTTCATTTATTTTATCTGCCAATGTATCTAACCATTCTTTTAGTACTTCATCTGATTCATCAAGCGCACCGTGTTCCATCTTTTTAGCATGTAACTGTACGTCGTTTAATCCTACAGAGCCCGCAGCGCCTTTAAGCTTATGCGCCACCGATTTGTACTCTTCCCTGTCGTTTTCATTTAACGCGCTTTGCAGCTCTTGCTGATATTGCGGGTTTAGTTTTTCAAACAAACCACTGCTGCGCTTAAATACTTCAAGCCCCATAGAGTTTACAAAGTCTTCAATGGTTTCAACATCAAGCACACCTGCATTAATGCCCTCAAGCGCTTCTTTACTTACCGTTAGCAGCGGTTTGTCTGATTCACTTTGTTGAATATCAAACAAATCAGCCAGCATTTTATCAAGCTTTATTGTATTAATGGGTTTAGCAAGCGCCCCTTGCACCGAAATACCTTCTAAGTCTTCTTCGGCGCTACGTACATTCGCTGTAAGCGCAACGATAGGTAGTTTATCAAAATGGCTATCGGCACGTATTTGTCTTGCCACCTCATCACCATTTATATCGGGCAGTTGCATATCAAGTAGTACTAAATCTAGCTCGTCTTCGGTTTCTACAAACGAGAGTGCATCTTCACCTGTTTCGGCCCAAATCACTTCATGGCCGCGCTGCTCTAACAGGTTAGTCGCAATTTCAGCATTTAATGGCACATCCTCTACAAGTAAAATATATAAACCTCTACCTGCATAGCTTTGTTCGGTAGGCGCTACACATAAGCTAAGCGGTATGTGTACTGTAAAGCAGCTGCCTTCACCTTCTGTACTGGTTACCGAAATAGTGCCTTTCATTGCACTGACCAACGCTTTGGTTACGGCTAAACCAATGCCTGAGCCAATCGCGTTTTTACCGCTTAAATCTGGGGCTTTGTAGTACATATCAAATATGCGCGAGAGTTGATCCTCTGGGATCCCCTGCCCTGTGTCTGATATTTTAAGTTCAAGCCACGGTCCATCGTTACGCTCTTCTCGGCTACATGTGAGTTTTACCTCGCCATGCTGGGTAAACTTAACGGCATTATTAATTAAGTTCCATACCACTTGGCGTAAACGCGTTGGGTCTAGGAGTGCATAAACATCTAATGTGCCATTTCGCTCAATTGAAAATTCAAGCTCTTTTTGTTCAGCAATTAAACCTGCAAAGTTCACTACATCGTTAATAAAGTCTGAAACGTTAATAGAGTCGGTTGCTATATCTAACTGCTCTCGGTCTATTTTATCTAAATCTATAATATCGTTAAAAATATTACCTAAGGTTTCAGCGCTCGAAAACACCGTATTACACCAACTGCGTTGCTGCTTATTAAGCTCTGTATCAAGCAGCATGCGGGTTAAACCTACAATGCCATTTAATGGCGTGCGCAGCTCATGGCTAAGCGTTGCTATAAACTTACCTTTATCTTTATAGGCTGTTTCAAGCGCTTGTGCTGCTTCTTTACGGCTAGTTATATCACGCCCGAACGCCAATAAACCTATGTAGTCCCCTTGATCGTTTATAAAGGGTAATTTACGCAGCTCAAACCAACGGTTTTCACCATTTACCATGTATTCAACATCAATTGTCAGCGCTTGATGCGTTTGTTCTACTTTCTTATCCGTTCTGAGTACTTCTGCTAAAAAGTAGCTTGGAAAAATCTGCTCTACGGTTTTACCAATTAATTCAGCGCTGGTTTTGCCCATAACCTCTTCAAACATTTTATTACAGCCGGCAAACACACCATTGTTATCTCGGTAATAAAATAAATCAGGGGAGGAGTCGACAATAGAGCGAAGAAGCATGCCTTGTTGAGCAAGTTCTTGTTGAGTTTTTTTACGCTCCGCGATTTCACGGCGTAGCTCTTCAATAGCGCGATGCTTGGCATGAAACGCCATTTTTCGCTCATCTATTTCAATATTAAGGCGGTTAATATTATCTTTTAATGTTTGGTTTAATAGTTTTTCTTGTTTGGTGGCGCTGTCTAAATAAGCATATGAGGCATCTAATTGTCTAATCGAGTTGAGTAAAATACTGATCATAAAAGGAGATACAACCGCAGTAAAAAATACCACTGCTAAAATATCAACTAAATTAACCTCACCGAGTGCCACATAATAAAACATACTCGACAATATAAGCGACACGCCTAATAAAAGCGCGTAGCACATTGCCGCGGTTTTTAACTCACCAAAGCGAGTTATTAAACTAGAAAGTACTCGAGCCCAAGGGCTCAAAGAAGAATCGGTCATAGGTCAGTGTATCTCGTTACTAGGCATAAATAAAAAGTGCCTATTAATAGTCAAACGCATTTTGCAGCAGATTTTAGCATTTTTCTATTAGCTATATTCATGTTGTGCGACAAAAACAGAAAATTTTCATGTTTACTTTTGCCTACTCGTTAAACTCATCATTTCAGCAATAAATTATTTAGTGTAAAATGCTGCGCTTTATTATGACCAATAACGAGTAGCGCACATGCAAACCAATATGCCCGATATAGCTGATACGGCTCCCGCCTTACAAACAGGTAAGTTAGACTGGGTTGGTATGGGCGAAATAGAACTGCCATTTATTTTTGAATCGAAAGATTTAGCACCCGTTACCGTTAATGCAAAAGCGCGTGCCTTTGTTAATTTGCATAAAGAAGACGCTAAAGGCATTCATATGTCGCGTCTATTTTTGGCGCTTGATTTACTCTCAACAGAGCAACAAGTTAACCCACACACTTTAGCTCAAGCACTCGATACTTTTATTACCAGCCATAAAGGGTTAAGTGACAAAGCCCAAATAGAATTTAAATTTGAGTTACCACTGCGTCGTAAGTCGTTATTAAGTGGTAAAGCAGGTTGGAAAAGCTACCCAATTACCCTAACCAGTACCATTGAAAATAGCGTAATTAATTTTGAGCTAAGCGTTGATGTAACTTATTCATCTACTTGCCCGTGCTCTGCAGCACTTGCTCGCCAACTCATTCAAAATGCGTTTAGCGAAAAATTTAACCAAGAAACATTGAATCAAAAAGACGTTTTAGCATGGCTAGGCACAACGCAGGGTATTGTGGCAACGCCTCACTCACAGCGTTCGATTGCCAACGTTAAAGTAAAGCTAAATAACACGATTAGTGAATTTGATGTAGTCAATTTAATTGATACATTAGAAGCTGAGCTAAAAACACCTGTACAAGCGGCAGTAAAACGCGAAGATGAGCAAGAGTTTGCCCGCCTTAACGGTCAAAATTTAATGTTTTGTGAAGACGCTGCTCGGAAAATTAAAGCGGTACTTGAGCATAATAATTATAGTGATTACTGGCTGCAAATTAATCACTATGAATCACTTCATGCGCATGATGCGGTTGCTATTGCCGTCAAAGGTATTGAAGGCGGCTACAAAGCCTAATATCAGCGCTGTATTAATACTAAATACATACGGTAATTAACGCATAACACCAAATTTTTAGGCACGTAAATTGCTTTGTTTGAGCAGTGTCAATTTGTTGTTATGGAGTTACCGTATGGAATTCGCTTTATTATCAATTTTAGTATTAGTGGTTGGGGCCTCCGTGGTTGCGTCAAAATTTAATGATGATGGCGGAAACCCGTATCCTTTTACCCGCAAACAAACCGTGTTTACACAGGTTGAGGGGGCATTTTTAAATCTTTTAGAGCGTGCGGTAGGCGATCAATATAAAATTGTAAGCCGCGTCAAACTTATCGATGTCATCGACTGTAAGCAAGGGCTATCTGCTAAATCAAAACGTGCAGCCTTAGCTAAAGCTAAAAATAAACAACTCGATTTTGTGCTGGTCGATAAAGAAAAAATGACGATAGTGGCTGCAGTCGATTTAGTTAATAATGCCAACAAAGATGGCCACAAAGCTCAGCGCGACTGGTTTGTAAACGGTGCTCTAGAGTCAGCAGGCATTCCACATATTCGTATGAAAGTAAAATCAGGCTACCGGCCTTCTGAGGTGCGCGATGCAATTATGTTTAAAATAGGCAAACCTGCCGTGCAATCGGCTCGCCCAACTCGTAATCGCGTCAGCAAACCTGCGGTATTGTCACCTTCTCAGGCTAAAGCGCAAACCACTGCCTTAGCCGAAATTTAAAATAGAATTAAATACTCTCCTAAAAGTATTTAAAGCGAGCCGTAAAACAGCTCGCTTTTTTGTTTTTTATTGCTAACTTCACGTATAATCTACGTATTCAAACTCAGGAATCAAACACTATGAATGTCGGTATTATTGGCGCAATGGAGCCAGAAGTTAAAATTTTACGTGAAGCAATGCAAAACCCACAAGTGCTAACTAAAGCAGGGTTTACTTTTTACACAGGCGAATTGGCTGGTAACACAGTAACGCTTGTGCAATCGGGTATTGGTAAAGTCGCATCAACTATTGCAACCACGTTATTAATTGATAACTTTAATCCTGATTGTGTTATTAACACAGGCTCTGCCGGTGGCTTTGATCCCTCACTAAGTGTTGGCGATGTTGTTATTTCTTCAGAAGTACGTCATCACGATGTAGATGTAACTGCTTTTGGCTACGAAATTGGCCAAGTTCCACAAATGCCTGCAGGCTTTGCCGCACACCCAAAACTTGTTGAAGCTGCCGAGCAGACCATTGCCCAAATCAGCGAAGTAAAAACCTTAGTAGGCTTAATTTGTACCGGTGATTCATTTATGTGTGACCCTGTGCGTATTGATAAAGCTCGTAGCGACTTTCCAACAATGCTAGCTGTAGAAATGGAAGGTGCATCTATTGCACAAACATGTTTTGCGCTTAATACCCCATTTGTTGTTATTCGTTCTATGTCTGACATTGCTGGAAAAGAGTCACCGCAGTCGTTTGAAGAATACCTAGAAACAGCATCAATCAACTCATCAAAAATGGTTGTTGCACTATTAGAAAAACTAACAAAAGTTACACTGTAAATGCTAAGCAATATTGTTCAAAACCATTTGGACTTTATTGCCTTTTTTGTAGCGCTCCTTGCTGAGCGCTTTTTCCCGTTAAAAAGCTGGTATCACCCTAATACAGTATTAACCGCTGTTTTTAGTGCGATAGGAAAACGGGTTTATAAACCACATGAGCCTAAAAACTACCTTTATTTAGCCGCCACTCTTGCCAGTACATTAGTTTTAAGCGTTATTCTTATTATTATTGTATTACTGCTTGAATTTGCCTTTTACCCTGAACTGCTCGCAGGTCTTATTTTATATTTGTGCCTTGAAAGCAAAGCGATTGAGAAAAAAGCCCTGCGTGTTGCCAAGCTCGTAAAACAAAACCAAAAATCTACCGCGCGAGAACTTGTAAAGCCGCTGCTTGCCCGAGAGGTTAATAAGCTCTCAGCGCCAGGTATCATGAAAGCCTTAATTGAAAGCTTAATTTTACGCACAGCTCGCAATTACTTTACCGTTATATTTATATTTTTATTGCTTGGGCCAATTAGCGCTTTAGCGTATCGGCTCCTCACTTTAATACAACACGCGTGGCGCGCCGATATATCACCTAACAGCCATTTTTTAAAACCGCTTAAAATACTTTTGTTTGTAATCGAATTTATCCCCGTACGCATACTTGCACTAACCATTGCCGCAAGCAAAGCCAGTAAACAAAGTATGCATTACATAAAGCACTATGGCAGACATTTTTATCAAACAAATACAGGGTGGATTTTAAGTGTGTGCTCCGCCTCTATGGGCGTACAGCTAGGCGGCCCTGCAGTTTATTTTGGTAAGCGCTTTAATAAAATGCGAATTGGTACTGATAGACTGCCATCTCCCGATGATGTGCCCGTAATAATTAATAGGTTAAATCAAGCACGTGTATTTTGGCTGTTAGTCATTATCAGCATTGAAATTGTAAAGCTTATTTAGTTTTTTAACGCGCACAAAAAAACCAGCCTAAGCTGGTTTTTTTGTTTTAACTGCGCTTACGCAACAGTAATATTCGCAAACTTACGTTTACCTACTTGGTAAATAGCGGTTGTGCCTTTTGCTACCTCAAGCTTAGTATCAGTGATTTTATCTTCACCGTTAAGTTTTACTGCGCCCTGCTTAATCATACGCATTGCTTCAGATGTACTGGCTACTAAATTAGCTTCTTTAAGTAAGTTAGCAATTAAAATACCCTCATCTGCAATTGTAATTGTCAGCTCAGGGATTTCATCAGGTAGCGCTTTTTTCTGAAAACGTTTGATAAAGTCATCGTGTGCAGCTTGTGCTGCTTCTTCACTGTGGAAACGGGCAATTAATTCTTTCGCCAATTCAATCTTAATATCACGCGGGTTAGTGCCCTGCTCTACGCGTTGTTTTTGCGCTGCAATTTCTTCGATTGATAAGCTGCTTAGTAAATCGTAATAACGCCACATAAGTACGTCACTAATCGACATTACTTTACCAAACATATCGTTTGGCGCATCCGTAATACCAATGTAATTACCTAGCGACTTAGACATTTTTTGAACGCCGTCTGTGCCTTCAAGCAACGGCATCATTAATACTGTTTGCGGCTTTTGACCTTCTACTTTTTGAAGCTCGCGCCCCATTAAAAGGTTAAAACGCTGATCAGTACCACCAAGCTCTACGTCTGACTCAAGTGCAACCGAATCCCAACCTTGTACAAGTGGGTATAAAAATTCATGAATAGCAATGGGTTGACCGCTGCCATAACGCTTTTTAAAATCATCACGCTCTAGCATGCGCGCTACAGTTTGATTGGCAGCAAGTTTAATCATACCCGCAGCGCCTAGGTTTTCCATCCACTGAGAGTTAAAGGCAACCGTTGTTTTTGCAGGATCTAAAATCTTAAACACTTGCTCTTTATAAGTCTCAGCATTGGCAAGTACATCTTCACGAGTCAGTGGTTTACGTGTTACATTTTTGCCTGTCGGATCGCCAATCATGCCAGTAAAGTCACCAATTAAGAAAATAACCTCATGACCTAAATCTTGAAAGGTTTTCATTTTATTAATTAGTACAGTGTGACCTAAATGTAAATCTGGCGCGGTAGGATCGAAACCCGCTTTAATTTTTAACTTTTTGCCCGACTTTAGTTTTTCAACTAATTCGTCTTCAATTAATATCTCTTCTGCACCGCGTTTTATCTCTGCTAGAGCGGTTTGTAAATCCACTGTGTATTACTCCAAAATTCTGCCAACGAAGGGGCAACTAGATGACTTGCTACATAAGGGTTTAAAACAGATTTAAACCAAAAGCACTTATGTTGCTAACATAACAAATTTCTACCTAATTAAAACAATTTTTTATGCGAATAATGCAACTAAACTTAATAAACTTAGTCTTACTGTGCTAGGCAATTAGAAATGGTGTTTAAGCACTAATTTTAACGCACTTTAGAATCAGTTTAAATCGATAAACTTAAACAATCATAAATTGCTAATTTACTAACAATTGCGGGGCTTTTAGCTATATTTACTAGTATTCGTACCTTATTACGTATATCCTGCATTAATATCCATTTTATTTTCACGACAGCAGAAAAGGCACGTTATGGTTCACGTGGTTAACACGCTTCCCAAAAAACACAAATTGCTTATTCTAGGTTTGGTTTCTGCTATTGTTGGCTTAGCCTTTCTTCCTTCAGAAAAAGCGACTGCATCCAAAGACAATAGTGCAAATGCACTAGAAATTGGTAAGCGTTACGAGTTACAAGTTAAAGTTGAAGACAACGAAAAATTAACTGAATTAAATTCGCCAGAAGCAGCAGAAAAGCTGCCAGAATACGACTTAGTCGATCACCAAGTTAAAAACGGCGATAATTTAGCAATTATCTTCAAGCGTGCTGGTTTTTCAGCGCAAACCCTTCATAAGCTAATTAACACCAATGCTGAAACACGTAAGCTGACTAAAATTCACCCAGGTGAAATACTGAGTTTTGCAACAGCAGAAAACGGCGATTTAGCGCAGCTTCGTTATGTTATTTCAAAAACAGATACTTTGTTTGTTACCTTAAATGACGAAGGTAATTACGACACCTCAATAGATAGCAAAGAAATAGAAACACTGAGCAAAACAGCCGGTGGCGAAATTTCTAGTAGCTTTTGGACCTCAGCAATTGCTGCAGGCTTAAGCGAGCGCCAAATAATGAACTTTGCTGATATATTTGGTTGGGATGTGGATTTTGCCAACGATATTCGTAAGGGCGATCAGTTTGGGCTAATTTACGAGTCGCATTATGTTGATGGCGAGTTTATTGGCACTGGTAAAATCATTGCTGCAGAATTCATAAACCAAGGCCAGCGTTACGCGGCTATTCGCCATACCGATGGAAACTTTTATACGCCTGAAGGCCGCAGCATGAAAAAAGCATTTTTACGTGCGCCGGTAAACTTTAAGTATATTAGCTCGAGCTTTAACCCACGTCGCTTACACCCAGTAACTGGGCAAGTAAGAGCACACCGTGGTATTGATTACGCAGCACGTACAGGTACACCGGTTGTAGCCTCGGGTAACGGTAAAGTAATTAAAGCAGGCTACAGTAAGTACAATGGTAACTACGTATTTATAAGCCACGGCACGCAGTATGTAACTAAGTACTTACACCTTAACAAAAAGCTTGTTAAAACAGGGCAAAAGGTTAAACAAGGTGACAAAATTGGTACCGTGGGTGCTACCGGCCGTGTAACCGGCGCGCACCTACACTACGAATTTTTAGTCAATGGTGTACACCGTAACCCTAAAACCGTTAAGTTACCTAAGTCTGAGCCGTTACCACGCTCTGAACTTGCTAAGTTTAAGCCTATTGCAGAAAACTTTATTGCACAGCTTGAACGCAATCGCGAACTACAGCTAGCACTTAAGTAACGTATAAGTTATAGATAATAAAAAGCCTTTGCTGGTTTACCCTGCAAAGGCTTTTTTGTATACGCTATAAACCATTAATACATCAGTACATAAATAAGCTGTACGACCAAAGAAACCATCACTAGTGGCCAAATATATTTGCTGTATTTAGTTGCGCCATCCAACCCCATTTTACCTTGGTACTTTTCAAGCAAAGGTATCAGTACTGCAAGAGCGACAAACAAGCAAATTAAAATAACAAATATATTCATTTCTAAACCTTATTTATGGTAACTCATGGCCTTTGGCGCTTACATACAATGCATACCAATGTTCGCGACTTAACTGCACGTTTAGCGCATCGCATGAAGCAGCAATACGCTCAACGTTCGTTGTGCCAATAATAGGTTGTATCATTGCAGGGTGGCGTAATAACCAAGCTAAAACAATCGCCTCAGGCGTTGTATCGTAAAGTGCAGCAAGCTTATTTACGAGTATGCTGGTATTTATATCGGCTTGCGATGCATTCGATAAATCCCCACCGGTGTATAGACCTTGGCATAAACTTCCCCAGCTTTGTATTTGAATATCAAAGTGTCGACAATACTCTACGCTGCCCGGTGTAAAGTTAAGATCTTTTCCATCTGCATTACCGGCATACACGCCTTCATCAACAAATTGGTGTTTTTGTAAACTTGCTTCTATTTGGTTAGCCACAATAGGCATATCTAGGGCATGTTGTAAAAAGTTCATTTGATGCTGCTGCATGTTCGATACGGCAAAATTACGTACTTTGCCGCTTTCTTGTAGGCAGCTAAACACTTGTGCAATTTCTTCCACTTCCATTAGCGGATCAGGGCGATGAAGCATAAGCACATCGAGGTAATCGGTGTTTAAACGCTTAAGTGAGCCTTCAACTGATTCTTCAATCCACTTGGCCGAAAAATCGTAACGCTTAGGGCCTTTATCATCTTCAAAGCGTATACCGCATTTAGATTGAATATACATATGCTCGCGCAGCTCTGGTCGTTCACTAAGTGCTTGGCCAAATACCTGCTCAGCTTTGCCAAAGGTATAAATATCGGCGTGATCAAAAAAATTAATACCGCCAGCTATGGCTGCATCAATACACTCGTGAGTTTGTTTTAAATGCTCTTTGGTTATGGCGTCTTTATTCCAACCGCCGCCTAGGCCCATACAGCCAAAAACGAGTCTACTAACATGAGGTAAATATTTTGCCAAAGGGGTGTGAAGCATGATGACTATCCTTATTAGTGTGCATAACCCTCACTGTAAACAAAAACACGGTTGCAAACAAACTTTAATACGTGCAGTTTTATAGGCATAAAAAAAGCGCAGTAAACTGCGCTAATCGGTTGGATTAAATCCTAAATACTAGCCAACAAGCGCCAGTAATATACCTGCGGCTACGGCACTTCCTAGCACCCCAGCTACGTTTGGCCCCATAGCATGCATAAGTAAAAAGTTATGTGGGTTATTCTCAAGCCCAACTTTGTTCACTACACGCGCCGCCATCGGTACTGCCGATACACCCGCAGCACCAATTAGAGGGTTAATAGGTGTTTTAGAGAGTTTGTTAAGGCCTTTTGCCATAAACACACCCGATGCTGTACCAATAGCAAAAGCAAGCGCACCCAGTACTAAAATACCAATGGTTTCTACTGTTAAAAAGTCATCTGCAGCAAGCTTAGAGCCAACCGCCAACCCTAAAAATATCGTGGTTATATTAATAATTTCGTTTTGGGCACTGTTACTAAGCCTATCTACTACACCTGACTCACGCATTAAATTACCTAAACAGAACATGCCTACTAAGGGAATAGCCGCTGGTAAAAACATAGCGGTTAAGCTCAGTACCATTAAAGGAAATACTATTTTCTCTTTTTTAGATACTTTGCGCAGCTCTGGCATTTTAATAGCACGCTCATCAGGTGTAGTTAATGCGCGCATAATTGGTGGCTGAATAATTGGCACAAGTGCCATATATGAGTAGGCAGCTACTGCTATTGCACCTAGCAAATCAGGAGCAAGCTTTGATGCTAAAAATATCGCCGTTGGACCATCAGCACCACCAATAATCGCAATAGCCGATGCATCTTGAAGTGTAAACTCAAAACCCGGAATAAAGTTAAGTAAAATTGCGCCAAATAAGGTCGCAAAAATACCAAACTGAGCTGCAGCTCCCAGTAATAACATGCGAGGATTTGCTATTAGCGCACTAAAGTCAGTCAGCGCGCCAACCCCCATAAATATTAATAGCGGAAAAATACCGGTATCAATACCCACATAGTAAACCGAGTGCAAAAGTCCACCAGGCTCTGATAGCCCTGCAACAGGAATATTAGTTAATATCGCGCCAAAGCCAATTGGCAATAAAAGCAGTGGCTCAAAGTTTTTAGATATTGCTAAAAACAATAATAAACAGCCTACTGCAATCATTATCAAGCCAGGAAACGTAAAGTTAGCAATGCCGGTAGCATGCCAAAGGTTTAAAAGACCTTCCATTAAAGCTACTCCTACGCCATCGCTATAATTGCATCGCCCGTTGTCACAGCATCACCTTCAGATACTAAGACCTCAGCCACAGTACCTGAGTGCATTGCACGAACTTCGGTTTCCATTTTCATTGCTTCCATAATAACAACCACATCGCCTTCGTTTACGGCTTGGCCTGCTTTTACTTTTACTTTAAAAATATTACCTGCTAGTGGGGCATTCAGTGTTTCACCTGATGCAACCGATGCAGATTGTGGTAAATGCTCTGAGTCTTTAAGCGTTACCTCTTTAAGCTCACCACCTTGCGCAACCACGACATCATACACTTTGCCGTCAACTTTAACGCTGTATTGCTCAGCGCTAACACCTTTGTTACTTGCAGGTTTTGCAGCAGGCTTTGCGTTAGTGTCATCGGCGCTTGGCGCGGCTTCAAAGGCATCTGGGTTGTTACGGTTTTTAATAAACTTAAGGCCAACCTGTGGGAATAATGCATAAGTAAGCACATCATCTATTTGCTCATCAGCAAGTGTTAAACCTTGCTCTTGCGCTTCTTTTTGTAGCTCGGCTTCAAGCGATGCAAGTTCAGGGGCAATATTATCAGCAGGGCGACACGTAATTACATCCTGACCATCAAGCACTCGCTCTTGCAGCTCTTTGTTCATAGGTGCGGGTGTTAAACCATATTCGCCTTTTAAAACACCGGCGGTTTCTTTGGTAATTGTTTTATAACGCTCACCCGTAAGCACATTTAGTACTGCTTGTGTGCCTACAATTTGCGATGTTGGAGTAACTAACGGGATAAAACCTAAATCTTCACGCACGCGCGGAATTTCAAGTAATACTTCATTTAGCTTATCTGCTGCGCCTTGTTCTTTAAGTTGGTTTTCCATGTTGGTTAACATGCCACCAGGTACCTGCGCGAGTAAAATACGGCCATCAACACCTTTAAGGCTCCCCTCAAAGGCTGCGTACTTTTTACGTACGTCTCTAAAGTAAGCGGCTATTTCTTCTAGCTGGTTTAAATCTAATTCAGTATCGCGTGCGGTTCCCTCAACAATTGCCACTATGGTTTCTGTCGCTGAATGACCATAAGTCATACTCATTGAAGAAATAGCGGTATCAAGCATATCAATGCCCGCATCGATGGCTTTTTGATAAGTCGCTGTACTTAAACCGGTGGTTGCATGGCACTGCATAGCAATAGGGATTGAGACCGTTTCTTTAAGACCTTTAATAAGTTGCTCAGCATCATATGGTTTTAATAAGCCCGCCATATCTTTAATACAAATAGAGTGACAACCTAAATCTTCTAGCTGTTTTGCAAGGGTTAACCACATATCAAGCGTATGCACTGGGCTTACAGTATAAGAAATAGTACCTTGCGCGTGAGCACCTACTTTTACAGCCGCTTTAATTGCAGTTTCTAAGTTACGTACATCGTTCATGGCGTCAAAAATACGAAATACATCTACACCATTTTTGTGAGCTCGCTCTACAAACTTTTCTACCACGTCATCGGCGTAGTGGCGGTAACCCAATAAATTTTGTCCGCGTAATAGCATTTGCTGTTTAGTATTGGGCATTGCTTTTTTAAGGGCACGAATACGCTCCCACGGATCTTCACCTAAATAACGAATACACGAGTCAAATGTAGCGCCGCCCCACGACTCAATAGACCAATAACCGGCATCATCAAGCTTACTAGCAATAGGTAGCATGTCATCTAAGCGCATACGAGTTGCAAGTAAAGACTGATGAGCATCGCGTAAAACAAGCTCTGTTAATTTTAATTTAGCCATGTGTGCCTCTTATTTATTATTTGATTTGTACTGAGCAATGGCAGCACTAATAGCAGCGATGTGCTCGCTTTGCACACCTTGAGATTTTAAAGATGGTGATTTAACCGGTATTGCAACTTCAGCCACATCAAAACGAGCGACCAAGTTAGACATAAGTGTTACAGCACCAATCAATATTGAAAGAAATATAAACACACCCACCATGCCGGTAAGCATCAAGCTACCTGCGGTTGTGAGTACAGCTCCTATATCCATTTTTCTCCCCCTGCACTATATAGCGATATAAAAAATCGCTTTATTTAAATAATTATTCACCGAATGATAACAAAACTTTTAACTTTGTCCACCACCTGTCAATTGGTAAAACCAATTAAAATTAAACTAACATACAGTCACAATAGTTAACATAGCTAATAAAGGGTAAAATTAGCTTAGATATAGATGATATAAATAACCGTTATAGGCAAAGATTATATGGTTAAACCCAAAACAACTTAAAAGTCATAAAAAATAGTAAGTTAAATAACAGCGGAAAACCTACTGTGGTTAAAAATGTAAATTGGTCTTACCAAGAAAGCAAGAGGCAGCATATATAAAATATTTATTTTTTTACTCTCTTTACAATAGTGTGAATAAGTTACATCGTTAAACGTAAAACTTACCAATCCTAAATTTATAACCCTCGCTCAAAAAACTATAACACACTGAAAAATAACAAAATTAAACTCTGGCACGCAACTGGCATTATTACTTTCGAACGAATTTGATAACCAAGGAGAAAACAATGTTACGCTGGACAATTACATTTTTAGTTATTGCTTTAATCGCTGCAGTGTTAGGTTTTGGTGGTATCGCAGGTGCCGCAGCTGGTATAGCAAAAATTATATTCTTTATCTTTTTAGTACTTTTAGTGATTTCTTTAGTATCAGGTGCGCTGCGCGGTAAATCGCCCAGGTAGCTACTAACATACTTAAAACACTAATTAATTAACACATACAAGGAATTACATTATGAACTCTACAACTTTAAAAGCAGCACTAATCGCGGTATTTGCAGGTTTCTTTATGATGGGCTGTGAAGACAACCACGCAGAAGAAGCAGGTGAGCGTATTGATGAAGCAGTAACTGACGTGCAAAACTCTGTTGAAGATGCATGTGAAAATGTAAAAGAAGGCGTTAACGCAGAAGAAACTAACTGTTAATCTGCTTGGTAACGTAAAAAAACGGCTTTTAATAAGCCGTTTTTTTATGCGTAAACAAAAAGCTGCTTCTACCTCTTTAAGTATATAGCCAATATTAACGGGTGTGATTTCTACACTAGCTTGCTAAAATAGCGAAAACTATTATTTATTAGCAATTATGGCACTCACCACCACTTACACACTCGATAAACCCTACTACTACGAATGCTTTGACGAGTCCCACTCTTATAGTAAAGCAGCAAAGCCAAAATACTTTTTGCTGGCATTGCTGGTGTGCTTAGGTTTAATTAGTATTTACGTTATGGACGATCACTACCTAGGGTCATTTTTAATAATGCTGGGTGTTTTAGAATGCGTTGCCTTTTATTACCGTAGGCCTTGGTGGGTTACGCGCCAAATGCTTAGCCGTGCTTCGGGATCGACTGTTACCCTCACGTTTACCGATGACGCTATCAGCACCGAGAACCACTATAAAAGCCATACATTTAAGTGGGCAGAAATAACCCGCATTATTAAAACCAACCACGGTTACCTAGTACAGCATAATAAAGGTATGCAATATATTTCTAGCAGTGTATTAACTGATGAAATGCGCGACTTTATAAACAAAAAAGCCACTCAGTGAGTGGCTTTTGGTATAGCTAAGTGCATTACTCAGCTAAGTATACGTGTTGATTAAGCATTGCCCGGATTAGGATTAGACTTTTCAGCTTGTATACGCATGTAAATTTCTTCACGATGCACTGAAACGTCTTTAGGTGCGTTAACACCAATTCGAACTTGATTTCCTTTAACACCTAATACAGTAACAGTTACTTCGTCACCAATCATTAGGGTTTCACCTACTCTACGAGTTAGTATTAGCATTCTCTTGCTCCCATGTTCCAATAAATTATAAGATTCCGCTTGACCATTTTAATGAAAAATTGATTGAAAAGTAAGTAAAAACTCCCAAACTATCCATTTTCTGTTAAAAATTCTGAGTGTAACGCTCTTACTGCTAGCTCTAAGTACTTCTCATCAATTAAAACCGATACCTTGATTTCAGACGTCGATACTAAAGCTATGTGTATGCCTTCTTGCGCCAATGCATCAAAAAATTGATGCGCTACACCACTGTGAGACTTCATTCCTATGCCAACAGCCGACACTTTTGCAACGGTTGTATCACTAGAAATGCTATCAGCCTGCAGATTTACCTGTTGTTGAGAAAGTAAATCGTGTGCTTGTAAATAGTCATTTGAATGCACAGTAAAAGCATAGTCTATTTTTTCAAAGTTATGATTAACTTGACTAATCATATCTATTTCGATGCCATTTTCAGCAAAAAGTTTCAAAATTTTTGTAAGAGAATGAACACAGTATGGTACGCCATGTACCTTTATCAAGCATTCGTCACGATTAAATGCAATCCCCGACACAACCTTAGTTGGCATATCGCTCTCCTCAAAACTTATTAGCGTTCCTTCATCGGGCTCAAAACTCGAAAGCACCCTTAGCGGCATTTTATGCCTGCCTGCCGACTCAACAGCACGAATATGCAATACTTTTGCGCCTAAACTTGCCAGCTCTAGCATTTCGGCAAACGTTACATGGCGCATTCGCTGCGCGTTTGGTTCTACACGAGGATCTGTAGTGTATACGCCATCAACGTCGGTATAGATCTGACATTCATCGGCTTTTATTGCCGCGGCTATTTCTACCGCAGAGGTATCGGTGCCGCCGCGTCCAAGGGTTGTAATATTCCCCTCTACATCGCGCCCCTGAAAACCGGCAATAATCGCAATTCGATTATGCTCAAGCTCATGCTTTAAACGCGTCGCAGCCACCTCTTCAATACGGGCTTTACCAAACATGTTATCGGTTTGAATATTAACCTGGTCGGCTAGTAGGCTTACAGCAGAATGACCACGCTTTATAATAGCCATAGCAAGGAGCGAAACAGAAACCTGCTCCCCGGTACTTATTAGTACGTCTAGTTCTCGGCTACTCGGGCGAGTGTCTATTTGCTTGGCGAGATTAATTAAGCGGTTGGTTTCTCCCGACATGGCCGACAGAACCACAACCACTTGATGCCCTTGCTGCTTCGTTTTAACAACAAGGTCGGCGACCGCTTCTATTCGCTCAATAGAGCCAACCGAAGTGCCGCCAAACTTTTGGACAATAAGTGCCACGTAAGCTTAAACTTTCTCGCTTATCCAGGCAGCCACGCTCTCAAGCGCAGCGTTTAAGTTTTCAGGCTGAGAGCCACCCGCTTGTGCCATATCAGGACGGCCGCCCCCTTTACCGCCTACTTGGCCGGCCATGTGGTTTACAAGCTCACCAGCTTTAACTTTACCGGTTAAATCTTTTGTTACACCGGCAATTAGGCTCACTTTTTCACCACTGGCAACACCTAGAGCAATAACACCTGAACCAATCTTGTTTTTAAGGTCGTCAACCATGCCACGAAGCGCTTTAGATTCAGTCCCTTCAACGTTTGCCACAAGTAGCTTAACGCCATTAATTTCAACAATCGAATCAAGTAAAGACGCACCTGCTGCACTGGCTAGCTTATCGTTAAGCTGTGCAATTTGCTTTTCAAGGCCTTTAGACTTTTCAAGAAGCGCAGTTACTTTTTCAAGTACCGATGCGCTATCACCTTTTACCAGCGCCGCTACATCGTTAAGCTGTTTTTCTTGCTCGCTCACATAGGCTACTGCATCTGCGCCGGTTACTGCTTCAATACGGCGTACGCCCGCAGCAATACCGCTTTCAGATACGATTTTAAATAAGCCAATATCACCAGCGCGCTCTACGTGCGTACCGCCACACAGTTCAATTGAGTAATCGCCAATGGTGACTACGCGTACTTCATCGTCGTACTTTTCACCAAACAGCGCCATTGCTCCTTTTGCTTTAGCGTCATCAATCGCCATTAGCTCAGTGTTCAAGGCAAAGTTACGACGAATTTCATCGTTAACTACACGCTCAATTTCACGTAGCTCTTCTTTAGTTACCGCTTCAAAGTGCGAGAAGTCAAAACGTAAACGATCAGGCTCAACCAGCGAGCCTTTTTGGCTTACGTGCTCACCTAATAATTGGCGCAGTGCTTCGTGTAAAATATGTGTAGCTGTGTGATTTTTCTTGATACGTTCACGGCGTGCATCATCAATAGTGGCATCTACTTTATCGTTAACCGCAATGCGCCCTTGTACGCTACCGTGGTGGGCAAACGCATTACCCAATTTAGTGGTATTAGTCACGCTAAACTCGCCACCAGCAACAGTAATGGTACCAGTATCGCCTGTTTGGCCACCCGATTCTGCATAAAATGGCGTGTGGTTAAGTACAACAATGCCTTGTTGGCCGTCTTCTAAAATAGAAACCGATTCACCATTTGCAAACACTTCTATTACTGTCGCGCTGTGATGTGTGCTGTCGTAGCCTTTAAACTCAGTGTGTTTTTCTGATTTTAACTGCTCGTTGTAATCGGCACCAAATTTACCCGCTTGCTGCGCTGTTTTACGCTGTACAGCCATGCACTCTTCAAAGCCTGCATGGTCTATTGTCATTTGGCGCTCACGGGCTACATCGGCTGTTAAGTCAGCCGGGAAACCATAGGTGTCGTATAGCTTAAATACTAAGTCACCAGGAATAACATCGCCTTTAAGCTCGCTTAGGCTTTCTTCTAAAATAGCTAAGCCACGCTCAAGTGTTTTACCAAATTGCTCTTCTTCGATGCGTAGTACTTTTTCGATAATCTCTTGCTGCTTTGCAAGCTCTGGATAGGCTTGGCCCATTTGCTCAATAAGCGCAGCTACTAATTTGTAGAAAAACGCGCCTTGTGCACCAAGCTTGTTACCATGGCGAACAGCACGGCGAATAATACGACGAAGTACATAACCACGGCCTTCGTTTGATGGCATAACACCATCAGAAATTAAAAACGCACACGAACGAATATGATCCGCCACTACGCGAAGTGACTTATCGTTCATGTCTTGTGCGTTAGTTACGCTTGCCGCAGCTGCAATTAAGCCTTGAAACAAGTCGATTTCGTAGTTTGAATGCACACCTTGTAAAATGGCAGCAATACGCTCAAGGCCCATACCTGTATCAACAGATTGTTTAGGCAGCGGCTCCATAGTCCCGTCGCTTTGACGGTTGTACTGCATAAATACCAGGTTCCAAATTTCGATAAAGCGGTCGCCATCTTCTTCAGGCGAGCCCGGAGGACCACCCCAAATGTGCTCACCGTGATCGTAAAATATTTCAGAACATGGGCCACACGGGCCAGTATCACCCATTGACCAAAAGTTATCTGAGGTAGCAATACGAATAATACGATCTTCGCTTAGGCCAATATCGTTGTGCCAAAAGCCAAATGCATCTTCATCGTCGTGGTAAATAGTAACAAGTAGTTTTTCTTGTGGTAATTTAACAACCTCTGTTAAAAACTCCCACGCAAACTTAATAGCGTCTTGTTTAAAGTAATCGCCAAAACTAAAGTTACCTAGCATTTCAAAAAATGTATGGTGACGCGCTGTGTAACCTACGTTTTCTAAATCGTTATGTTTACCACCTGCACGCACACAACGCTGTGCACTTGTAGCACGCGTGTAAGGGCGAGTTTCGGCGCCTAAAAACACATCTTTAAAAGGAACCATGCCGGCATTGTTAAATAACAACGTGGCATCGTTACCCGGAATAAGTGAAGCCGATTGGACAATTTGGTGCTGTTTGCTGGCAAAAAAGTCTAAAAACTGTTGCCTAAGTTGTGCCGTAGTCATGTGCTGCATGTGAAAATCTCACCTGTATTTACTGTGCTTGCATTGCAAAATCAATTTCATCGTAGCTAAATCCTCGGTACATTAAGTAGCGCACGCGCTTGGCCTTATCTTTATACTCGAGGTTTGCCGGTGTAGTGGAATACTTTTTGTTGTACGCTTCCTGCGCAAGCTCAAACCAGTCTATTTCAAGCTCTTCAACCACCCTTTCAAGTAGTGAACGGTCAATCCCTTTGCCTATGGCTTCGCTTTGAATGCGCTTTAAGCCATGGCCTTTAAAAATGTGTTTTCTAACAAACCCTTCGCAGTAGCGTTGCTCGTTAATAAAATTGTGCTCTTCACACCAATTAAGCAGGGTTTCTATAAACTCGTCGCTGGCTTCTTTTTGTTGAAGCTTAAAGGTTAACTCGCGGCGCGAATACTCTTGGCGCCCAAGTAACCACAGTACATAGTTTTTAAGCTTTTGCTTTAACTTATCATCCATTAAGCGTCAAAGCGCCCGCTTTGTTCACTGCTAAGTGGCTTAATGTTACTGTCGTCACTTGGCGGTACAACTGGCATAAAAATAGCCTGATAAGATACAAAAAAGCTAATGTAGCAAATTGGCATTAAAATCAACAGCGGTAAGAACGATAAGAACATAGAAAGCGCCATAAATAGTATACAAATAATGCCAAACACACTTAGCGCAAATAAGTTATGGTAAAAAACTAATAATGAATTTTTGAGCGCCGTTAAAATACGCTTTTCTTTACTAAAATAAATAAGCGGTACCGCGTAAGCAAACGCCATTAAGTATACCGCCATTGCCACTAAAAATAGCACCACGCTTGCACCCGAAATACTATTTAAGGTTTGCTCAAGCGCAACGTTAGGATCAAGTCCTTCTTGGCTCATAATAGCCACGGCATCAGCAAATAAGCCATTGGCTAACAAGGCCATTAAAATACCCGCACCCATTTGGTAAAGCGCTAAACGTAATAGCCCTAAACGGTTTCCTTTTGCGCTAAAAGGTTTAAGTATGTCGGCCAGCATAATTTTACCGCCTTGCTGCTTGCTAAGTACCGCTTGGTAAAAACCGGCGGTTAAAAAAGGCGTAGCAAGAGCTGCTACAACTTGCAGTAAAGGTAAAAATAACGACAGTAAGCCAACTATGCCTATTAATAAGTGCATAACTACAAAAGTAAATGGCTGGGTTTTAAAAATATGCCAACCGGCTTTAAACCACTTTAGCCCGGCATCGGCTTTAAAAATTCGTAATTCGTTAGACATACTGGCTCTTAGATTAAACAAAACACGCCAAGTATAACTTGGCGTGTGGGGGGATTAACAGACACTACATGATTAAATAGTTAAGGTTTTTTAATTTTTTTAATATCTAACATATGCGCGCCGTGTTTAATTTTGGTTTCTAGGTACGCTTTGTTACCTGTAAGCCCTGCTTTAATGTGCGCATGGGTGCCAATAACCGTATCTACTTCAATGCCAGCATCTTTTAATGCATTAAGCTTTTTAGGGTTATTGGTCATTAATTTAACGTGGTTTAAATTAAGTGCGTTAAGCATTAATACCGCATCCGAAAAATCACGCAAGTCATCGGCAAAGCCTAAGTGATTGTTAGCCTCGTAGGTGTTCATACCTTGTGATTGCAGTACGTAAGCGTCAATTTTATTATATAAACCAATGCCACGGCCTTCTTGGCGCAAATACAATAACACGCCGCCTTGTTCGTGCATCATTTCAATACACTCATTTAGCTGCTCGCCGCAATCGCAACGCGATGAATGAAACACATCACCGGTTAAACATTCAGAGTGCATGCGAATAAGCGGCACAGACTGCTGTGAGTCGGCATTGTTAAACACAAATGCAACGTGTTCTTGGCCGTCTTTTAAGCCACTAAAAGACACTATTTCTGCGGGAATATCACTATTTTTGCCAACATTTAGCTGGGCTCTTGCTCTTACTTGCGCCACGACAAATCCAAATAATTAAATAACTACGACACCATGAGGTGATAATATCACAAACGTTTAAATTTAGATCGTAGTACAACATAGTTTATGGCAAATATATGGCGACGGCAGCCACTGTTTTCAATATTTACTCGTAATAAAAGTACAGCCTTGAACAGCGACTGCACTTACCTAAAAAGGTGACAATCAAACTCTGCTTTGCTATTTTAAATTTACTTCACAATTGTGTTTTGAGCTTATTAATGTAAAAACAAAGCGCGCCAAATGCGAGACGGCATCGTGGTTGTTGAATTTGACGTAGATACCGCAGGCTTTGTTAAAAACCCAGAGGTAGTTAGCTCACAAGGGGGTAAAGAGTTTGAAAGGTCGGCACTTAGCGCACTTAAAAAGTGGCGTTATGCACCAAAATTTGAAAACGGCCAACCTGTAGTTGCAAGTACACAAGTACAGCTCGACTTTAAAATAGCCAGATAACACGCAAGGTATTAAATCGCGTCTTTTTTGTTCAGGTAGTTTTATTCAAAGCTTTGCGAGTATTTTATCGCTGGCGGCTTCTATTAAATCGAGCACATTTTCAAAGCCGTCATCGCCGCCGTAGTATGGGTCGGGTATGGCGCTTTGGCTTTGCTCGCCGTATTCTAAAAACAATGCCAGCTTGTAATGTAAATGGGTGGGGCACTTTGCTTTTAAATCAGCTAAATTTTGTGTGTCGGCTGCTAAAATTAAATCAAACTCAGTAAAATCGCTGCTGCGCACTGGGCGCGAAAAAATTCCTTTAAAGCTATAACCGCGTTTTTCTCCAGCAGCCATTGAACGGCTATCTGGTGTTTTACCTTCGTGATAACCAATAGTCCCTGCCGAGTCTACTTTTACCTCTACACCTAATTTTTTAGCGCGCGCTTTTAACACCGCCTCTGCTGTTGGCGAGCGGCAAATATTACCTAAACACACTATAAGTACTTTTTTCATTAGAGCTCCTTTCGCTAATTTAATAACCTAGGCTTAAAACTGTTTTAATATAGACTCATTATAGTCATCGGCATTTAAAGTCAGGTTATACTTACTCGCCACACTATCAAGCTCTGCTTGTTTTATAGCTAACTCGTCCATGGTGATGGTGTTATCGTCAAGCTGCCATAAAAGCCGCGAGCCCGCATAACTATAATGAATCGCTAACAGTGCATCGGCATTACCTTCACGCCCTGCTGCTTTTAGTTTTGGCATTTTGCGGGTTATTTTATTAAGCGATTGTTTTAGCTCCCACACGTACACTACTTCGGTCATAAAACTATGGGTACGGTATTTATTTAACAGCCAGCCAATCGCCAAACTAGTTATAACAACACCGGTTAAATTCCAATGAAAATGGCTCCCGCTTTCATCAGGAAATAGCGCAATTAATGTTTGCGATATCGCCAAGCTGCCAACAGCTAAACCCGCTGCACAACCTACAATTACCCGATTTAAATGCTTACGGTAACGTGCTTTATCTATTTGTATGAGTTGCATAACAGCCTAAAAATTTATAAGTAAAAGAATACAAAACGCTATTGTAACTAAACCCCGCAATTTTTATAAAACTATTTAACCCCTTTTTGATTTGCCCCCCGTTATAGCTTTTAAATAACCCAAATAAGTTTACTCGGAGCGGCTTATGCACACACTTGAAGTACCCAATAACTCAGCATTTATTAAAACATCAACCGCCGTAATTGGCGGCGCAGTAATGACCTTTGCGGCTTTTGCGTTTATGCAATATTTAATATCTGGCGAGCAGCGCGCACCTATTAAACCCGGCGGCGATATTATTGTAGAGATTTTTCAAGTCCCAGAGGATTCACAAGTAAATCAAAAACCAAAAATACAGCCGCCACCGCCGGTACCAAAAACACCGCCTAAGGCACCACCCATAGATACCGCAAACGACCCTGTAATTGCTATAAACGAAGTAATGCCGGTCACTATTGACGATTTTGGTGATGATATAAATAGCACCATTAGCCGCCCTACTGGGGATGCAACGCCCATAGTGCGCATAAACCCTAAATACCCAACATCTGCTGCTCGCGATGGCATTGAAGGCTGGGTACAACTTAGCTTTAGCATTTCGCCCACCGGCGAAGTAATAAACCCAGTAGTGATTAACGCAGAGCCAAAACGCACCTTTGACCGCGAAGCAATAAGAGCCATTAAACGCTGGAAATATCGCCCCAAAGTAATTGAAGGTGTGGCACAATTACAAACAGGTCAAACCGTACAGCTCGATTTTAAATTACAACAATAAAAGCGATGAGCCTATGCTACTAAGTATTAAGTCATGGTTATTTGAAACGCCAAGCAAGGATTGCATGGCAAGCTACGCAAAAAGTGGCGACAATCGTCACTTAGAGCAGCTTATTGCCTTATACAGTAACGATTTATATCACTACCTAGTAACGCAATCTAATACACATTTAGCATACGACGTAAGCCAACAAATATGGCTAAAGGTAATCGAAAAACGCCACCTTTACCAAGCGCAAACCACGCCAAAAGCCTGGTTATTTAAACTCGCGCGCAACACACTCATAGACGAATACCGCAAACAGCAGCGCTTTGTAGAGCTTGACGAAAACACTCATCTACCCGCGCAGCAAAATGAGCAAAGCAATCACATTAGCAATATAAGTTATCAAGCATTCGATAGTGCACTTAAACAGCTAAGCTTTGTACAACGCGAAGCCATTACCTTGCAACAAGAAGGCTTTAGCCTTACCGACATAGCGCTTATAACCCAAAGCAACCATGAAAGCGTAAAAACGCGCTTGCGCTATGCCAAACAAAACCTTAAACGTTTATTAGGAGCAAACAATGAACAAGCCTGATGAGCAGTTTGACCAAAAGCTCACTCAACACTACAAAGAGCGAAAAGCACGCACCACACTCACTGCTTCGCAGCAAAAAGCGTTACTTAATAAAGCCACGCACACAAAGCCTAAAAAGTTCGGCTTTACACTACAGCTTGCAAGCCTCGCCTGCGCACTGGGCGTGTTCGCATTTATTGTGTTTGATAGCAGCAATGGCGTTATTCACGCGCCAAAAACCGTGCTTAACAGCTCATTTAAGACTATAGACATTCACGACTACTCAATTATAAAAACTCACGAAATAACCCCATCAGGCAGTTACACAAGCGCTATTACCGAGCAAAAACATGCACTCGACACTCAACACGCCAATAACTTACGCTTACACCAACAACGCCACATAGAATACGGCACGCTCGTAAAGGTTGATAACGACTGGTTCATAGCCAGCTGTAATGACGAGGTACTGGTACAAATTAAGCAATCACTGCTCAGTGATTTAAAGGGTAAACATGCGGTAGAAAGTGGTCTAAATACGGGTGATATGCTGGCTATGGCGCATAACGGTAAAGGGCAGATTGTAGCACTTAAACATGCGGGTGCTGGAGTTAGGCAGTGTGGGGCTTAGGTGGTTTAGCTCAGTTAATGTTGGTGGTAATTTAGATAAATTACCACCGAGAACACAGAGGCGCTTCGCGCTGCACTGAGGGGAGATTAAAAATAGCTATTTTTATCCCTCATCATTATTTAAAGCTTCGAGCAGTGCTCAATAAAAGTTAGAAAACAGTCAGTCTCATTTGGGTTCTTGTTTACAGAAGGTATATCCACTTTTTATGTACGTTATTTTAGTTCTTTGGATGTATGCGTTGTAAAGGTATAATTTTATTTAACTTTTAGTTTAAATTTAAGAAAGAAATATGAAAAAGCTACTTTTACTCTTTTTTGCAATTTATACATTTTACTGCTCGTTTGTGCAGGCTGAGGCTTTAGTGAAGAACGTATTTGTAGTACCGGTTGAAAAGCGCTTTGAAAACTTTACCTTAGTTAAAGTAAACCCTAAATACACAGTTCTCGATTACAAAGCACTTATGTCTGCTCGGGAGTTTATTCAAAATAGCTTAGGCACAACATGGCCTGCTGATAACTTTACTTTGGATGAAAACACACAAACATTAGAAAATGATTTAATCGCATTTGATAATAAAGAGTCTTTTACTTTCCATGTAATAAATAACAATAAAACGAAAGTGATTGGCTGCATTTACATTTCAGGTGCCGCTAGTGATAAGTTTGACGCCACCGTGTTTAGTTGGGTCGCTAAAGAGCATATTGCAACACCACTTTTTACCGAATTAAAAACGAACGTTGAAACATGGATTAAAAACGAATGGCCTTTTGTAAACGTTGATTACTCACTTAATAATTAATATCCATATTCGATGATCCCTAATAAAAAGCCTGCGATTAAGCAGGCTTTGAGTATTTAAATAATCAAATTTTATAACACTATTATGTTTGTTACTAAGTATGCTAAAAACGTAAGGTCAGCACCAAATTACGTTATCTGATGATTTGCGGCTTAACGCTACTCAAGTCCAAATGAATCGTCATTTCTACATTCTCAGGTTCTACAGCAACATCACTTAAACCTGTTCTAGTAAAATATTCTTCGAAGCCCTGCTGGTATTCAGGAAAAACCTGCGTATACGCAGTAATAAATAAACTCAGCTTTTTAGCTATAGTTGGATACTTAGCAGCAAGTCCCCGTAATTTTTCAGGTTCAGCAAAAGCAAATTCAGCATAAATATTAAAGTCGTTCTCAATATTAGTTTTACCGTAGGTAGATAGAAAGCCATTTTTATAATCAGGCCCCATATTTCTATCTTGCGTTAACGCCTCATAGTTTGAGGAAGCAGGACTCCAACTTTCAGGCAACAGACCTTGCCATGCAATATTAACAAAAGGGGAGCGTAAATAAATTAAAGAACTGAGCTCGTGATGAACTCCCCGTAACGAATTTTCATAATTGAAGTTAGTACCGTTCTTATCTGAGATATTTGATAATATTATAGAATTTCTTGAATATGTTCCCCCCGCTTCAGCCCCCTCAATAAGCATAGGCCCTGAAATATAAATAGCATTAATAAATTTGGAAACAAAACCTTCAGGATAAACCTCCAACGCGGTTTCAATACCATCAAGTGACTCTGAAGAATCCTTCAAAGAAGTGCTTTGCATTTCAAGTGTAGGTGGGTTGCCTCCAACTCCTAAAAATTGTTCAGGGAAAAATAAACGAGTATCGCCAGCTTTAATATCGAGCTGGTATGTTTTTGCTAACCTATTAGATTGCTCTGTTTCACTTTCTTGGTAAAAGCATGAGTTCAAAAACAATAAAAAACTAAAAAGGACAAAAGCTTTATTTTTCATTTTAACAATCCTTGTTTTATGCCCTAAAAAAGCCTGCATATTTGCAGGCTTTTAAGGCATTTTATAATTAATTAAAACTCAGTATTTACAATACGTTTTTATAACACAATTATGCTTGTTACTAAGTACGCTATAAACGTGAGTGCGCCGCCAAATAATGCGTACGGTAGCTGTGTTTTAACGTGGGTGAGTAAGTCACAACCCGAGGCAAGAGCCGATACGGCGCTGGTGTCGGATATAGGCGAGCAGTGATCGCCAAATATGCCCCCCCCCAAAATAGCACCCACTACAAGTGAAGGCGGTAGGCCAAGCTCTTGAATAAGTGGTACGCCAATAGGAATGAGTATGGCAAATGTGCCCCACGATGTACCCGTAGTAAACGACATAACCGCGCCTGTTAAAAACAGCACAGGTACAATTAGGTAAATGGGTAAGTAGTCGCCTACTAGCGATGCGACAAATACGCCGGTACCTAGCTCTTTTAAGCTTGCGCCCAGTGTAAGTGAAAGCAATACAATACTTACCAATGGTAATAGCTCGCCCATGCCTTTAAAGCCGGTGTCTACTAATTGATGGTGGGTAAATTGGCGCGAGCTGATCATTAAAACGTAGGCAACAATAATGGCAAGCACCGTTGCGTATAATACTGATTTAGAGCCGCTCCCTTCTGCTAATACTCCGTTACCAGTGTAAAACATAAAGCCTACCATGCTTACAATTAAGGTAAGCAGTGGCACTAGCATAAAGCGCGCTTTAGAGCCTTTTACTTCTTCTTTTAGGTCGGTTTTTTGCAGCTCTAGCTTTTGCTCGGCCTCTTTCATTGGGCCGTGTACTTTATCAAACGCGATGGTGTAAAACACAATGACTAAGGTGATAATGGCGTAAAAGTTATATCCTACGCTGCCCCATAAAATAGAAACTGCCGATTCGCTTAGCTCATAATTGCCAAGTAACCCCAGCACAAATGCGCCCCAGCCGTTAAGTAATATTAAAATACATACCGGTGCACTGGTGCTATCAATAATGTAAGCAAGACGCGCTCGGCTCATTTTAAATTTGTCGAACAGGCCGCGCGATACAATGCCAGAGGTTAATACACTTAGGTTTGATTCTATAAATACCGCGATGCCGGTAAACATGGTTAAAAAGCCTACTTGGCGCTTACTTTTTGCAATGCCTTTGTTCATTAGCATATTAACGGTGGCTGCTACGCCACCTGATTCGCGAATGTAGGCAAGCAAGGCACCAATCATAATACTAAATATTAAAATGCGGGTGTTACCTGGCGAGCTGGCTACCGATATTATGCGCTCAATGGTATTTAAAAATGTAGCAAATAAGGTATTACCCTCGCCTTGTATTGCGAGTAAAAGTTCTGATGAAGCCACGGCCACCAAAAGTGCCATTATTACTTCTTTTCGCCAAAACACGATGGCGATAGCAATGAGCGGCGGTAATATAGAATACCAAGACATAAATTAACCTTTATTAATAGCGAAGTGCGTTCGCTTATTCACGTTGAAACGCTTATTTTGCAAGCCGTTTTAAAAATATGGCCTGAATTTGTAAACCGCTTAGCTTAATGGATTGGCTTAGTTAAGTCACCTGCAAATAAATCACTTAAGGTACTGCACTTAGGCCATTTTAACCTAAACGATAATTTATTGATTTAGTAGTGCTTCGTAAATAAGCGATACCACCGAGCCATATTGCGCGGTCTCGTATTGTTTGCCCAAAAATTGGTAATGTTTTTGGGTACCTTTTATTGGTGTATGGCGCGCATTGGTCAATAAAATAATGGCTAAATCGTAGGTTGGATCAATAACCGTAACTGTGCCCGTCCAACCAGTGTGGCCATACGCTTGTGCACTTGCGTAAGGGCCAAAGTGCCAACGCCTAGCTTGATTGTTACCTGCAAGCCTGAAACCAAGGCCGTAGGTTTCGTTGTTTAATTGTGGCGTTAAAAACTGCGCTAAGGTTGATGCGCTAAACAACTGGGTATTGCCAAAACCACCTTGGTTTAATAGCACTTGGCAAAGCACCGCTAAATCGGGCGCATTACTAAATAAACCCGCATGCCCTGCTACGCCATCAAACGAGTAAAATGCCCGCTCGTCGTGCACTTCGCCTTGCAAAACATTAGTGCGAATATTATCAAACTCTATACGCCCATCGCGGGTATTACCGCTAAGCTCGGTAGCTGCAAATTCAGCGCGTTTAAAGCCCTTTTTAAGTGGGTTAAATACCGTATTGGTTAGTTTAAGTGGGGCGTAAATGTGTTGCTCTAGGTAGTCATCAAGTGGTTGCTTGGTTATGCGCTCGACCAGTACGCCTAAAATCATGTAATCAATATCGGAGTAAACGGCTTGTGCGGGGTATTTATTGCTCAGCGGTACTTGCGTCAGTAACAGCTGCTTTGTGGTTTGGCTATTTTGTGAAAAATACGCCTCGCCATTTTTAGTGCTTTTTCGATGAAAATCAAACACTGGCGGGTAACCCGCGGTATGTGTGAGTAAGTCTTTTACTGTACGCAGCTCGCGCCCTTCACCTTTGTATTCGGGTAAGTAACTTTGCACGGGTTTGTTTATATTTAAAAGCCCTTCGCTTACTAGTTTCATAAGGGCAAAGTTAGTGGTAAATATTTTAGTGTTAGAGGCTAAATCAAACAAAGTGTGTGTTTGCATTGGCTCTGGGCGTAGTAGCATTAAATCACTTTGTTGGTACTGCTTGGCATCGCCATAGGCGCTAAGCTTTATGAGTTCGCCACTTTTTACAACGGCCAATACCGCCCCTGGAAAACCTGCTTTTACGTCTTTTTCTATCAAGGCATCTACTTGGCTAAAGTCTATATTACTTTGCACGGCAGTATTTAACGTAGGAAACTCAAAGCGTAAAGTAAGGCTTGCGCCTTTAGGCTTAATATTTTCAACTTTAAATGTGTTTACCCCGTTATGAGTGCGCCTTGCGAGCGAATACTCGTATAAAGTATTCTCGGCTAGTTGGTTGGTAATATTAAGCTTTTGGTTGTTTATAAAAATATCGGCGCTTATTGCATTATTATTTTGAATTAATAACTGCCCTCGCCCTTTGTACGCTTTAAATGTGCCACGGTTATTTACGTATTCACGGCTGCTTGGGTTAGCCTCAGGAAAAGTGGCAATAACTTGGGCGTTTGGAAGCGTTACTAATTTACTTTGTTTAAGCTCACTTTCTTTAAAATTATTAGCCTTGTTACTACTACACGCTGCAAGTAAAAGACCCGTAATTGCTAATAAGGTGGCTTTAAAATAGGTGCTTGTTGTTGTGTTTATTACTAACGCCATTTATAACCCTTAGTTGTACAGTAAATATGGCGCGCGTTGCTTTTTAAATGCTGCAAGCCCTTGCTCCCAACTTTGCTTTATTTGTGCCTCTGATTGCCCTGCTTCAATAGCTAAACGTAGTTTATTAGTGCCAGCCAGTTTATCCATAAAATCAGCGCGTTCAAAAAAGGTAATATTATTTTTAGATAATTGATTATAAGCCGTAATCAAGTAACTTAAATCAAGCCCGCGCGTGTCTGCTGTGCGTAAATCGAGCCCTTTTACCATGATATTTTTAAATTTAGGGTTTGCAGCTGCACCTTTAATAGAGCGTGGAGTAAAACTAAAATCCCCAAGCGCAACGGGCGAATAGCCCATTACCTGAAACGCAAAGTCGGTGCCTCTGCCAATACTTACTGGCGTTGCCTCAAAAAAGCACAGCGACGGGTAAAGCGCAATTGATTGATCGTTCGGTAAGTTAGGGCTGGGTTTTACAGGTAAACTATAGGATGTTGAGCGCGTGTAATGATCAACCGGGATCACCGTCAGCTTTAAATCAGCCGCTTTATTGATCCAGCTTTCGCCTTTGATCATTTTTGCAAGCTCGCCTACCGTCATACCGTGCAACACGGGGATTGGGTGCATGCCTACAAACGATTTAAATTGGCGCTCAAGTATGGGCCCATCAACGTAGGCAATATTGGGGTTTGGCCTATCAAGCACAATAAATTTAATACCTTGCTCCGCTGCGGCCTCCATCATGTAATGCATAGAACTTATGTAGGTATAAAAGCGTACGCCCACATCTTGAATATCAAAAATAATAACATCTACATTGCTAAGGGCTTCGGCGCTTGGCTTTTTGTTTTTGCCATAAATAGAAATAAGCGGGATACCGGTTTTGCTATCAACTGCATTTTTAACATGGGCACCGGCATCGTGATCGCCCCTAAAGCCATGCTCAGGTGCAAAAGTTTTAGTTATGTTTATATTTTTAGTGAGTAAAGCATCGACCAAGTGCGTGTTAGCAACAAGTGATGTTTGGTTTACCACAAGCCCAACACGTTTATTTTGTAGCTGCGGCAAATAATGTTTGTATTGAGCAGCGCCAACAACGGGGGAATTTTGCGCTTCGCTTTGCTTAGCGCTTACATTAAGTAAGCTGCTAAATAATAATACAAAGGTGATAAATACGGCTTTAAACATACAGCAAGATCCTTTTAAACTAGGCGTTTAAAATACCACAGCTTAAGTTAAAGAGCAGTGAATGGTTTTAGGCTTCTCATTTATTCCTCTTTTACTTCTCTTTGTCCTGTTACTTTTTAAGACTAATGATTCACAAAGAGGTTAAGAGGCGCTGCGCTTCTAACGTGAGCAAGCTCTACGTCTACGCTGAAATTTTTAGCAGGGGTGTTTGCTTGACTTAACTGATAGCTGATAGCTGAAAGCTTTCTCAAAATTCAGGCACAAAAAAACCGACTTAATGTCGGCATATGTTTGAAAGTGGTGGGCGCAGGACGTCTCTTCTAAGAGTGAACCTCTGACCGCTTGGTTCGCAGTAAGCTACTTTATCTATATCTACGCTTTACTTTATTTCAGACACAAAAAAACCGACTTAATGTCGGCATATGTTTGAAAGTGATGGGCGCAGGACGTCTCTTCTAAGAGTGAACCTCAGACTGCTTGGTTCGCAGTAAGCTACTTTATCTATATCTACGCTTTACTTTATTTCAGGCACAAAAAAACCGACGCTTATGTCGGCTTATCTATGAAAGTGGTGGGCGCAGGAGGATTCGAACCTCCGACCGCCTGGTTCGTAGCCAGGTACTCTATCCAGCTGAGCTATGCGCCCAC
>NZ_LKDU01000037.1:0-38159 GCF_001401855.1 Pseudoalteromonas sp. P1-7a
AAGTGGTGGAGGGAGCTGGATTCGAACCAGCGAAGGCTGAGCCGTCAGATTTACAGTCTGATCCCTTTGGCCGCTCGGGAACCCCTCCAATGCAACGGCGCTGATAATAGCAAACTGCGTATTTAAGTAAAGAAAAAAGCTAAAGAAATTTGAAATAAAGCCGATAAATATCTATCAGTTATCATAATCGGCTAAAAACTATGCAAATCGATGATTTGTTAATCACAGAGAGTCAGCTAAAGACCAGGCTAAATAAAAGTGTGCATGAAAATCGCAGAGGTGAATTCTCACTTTTATTAGCGATGCTATCGCATGATGCGCTGGATTTTAGTCAATTTCACTTGCCAAAAAGTGAGACGCATAGTGCTTATGTAGACGAAGAACAGTTAAGGGAGCGCTTTGGTGCTGGGCCAAAGCAATTATTAGCTCCCGAGAAATTTGATATGAGCATAGGGCAAGAGCACGCATCGATGATTGTTCAACAAGGTGAGCAAGCAGGTATGAAAGCAATAAAATTAAGTCACTGCTTAAACCCTGAGCCACTAGCGATTAGAGATGATAAGTCACATATTCCTTTAACAGTAATCGATAACTGTGAGCTATCAGTACGCAGGCGCATAAATGACACGCACACCGCGCTTGCAAGCCCACAAATGGATGCCGCCGCATTTTATGACGATTTAACTAATGAGGCTATACACAAACCATTACTTGTTGCTAACGTATAAAAATAATTTAACACTTGTGCGCTTTAAAAGCCTAAAACACCTTATATTTAATATTTGGTTATGCAATAAAATAGAACAATTCTTTTTTTGTTTAAAAAAAGCATCCACAAATTAAATGCAATTGCTATAATGGCTGCAAATGGTATGACTTGAGTGCCATTATCATTAAATCAAGGTAATTAGGAACGTAATGAAGAAAACATTCACGCTAAATCATGAGAAAATCAAATACCCTCGTATGGTTGATGCTGCAAAGCATGAAGTGAAAAAATATTTGAAAAGAGAGCGCAATAAAGCGCTACCTGTTGAAGCTGATTACTGGGCGTTTGACTGTAAGTTTGGCACAAGTGCCGATGATGCAGAAGTTGTTCACGTAGCTGAAATTAACAACAAGATCAGTGAAATCGAAAAACAGGCGCTTACTTCATTCTATGTTGAGATTTTAGCTAGACCTGCGCAGCGTGAATCGTTCGATTTAGATGATGATGAATAAAAACCCAATAGCAATATTGTAGAAAATGGACCTAAATGGTCCATTTTTTGTTTTAGCTAGTGGTTAAGTTCGTTATTGATACTACTTAAGTATATTACTTTATAAAGCGTGGCATTTTTTATATTTCTTAGCACTTCCGCAAGGGCAGGGGTCATTTCTATTAACTTTAATATCGGCTACCGGGTTAATAATACCCTCTAAATAACGCCATTCACCATCCTCTTTTATAAAGTCTGATTTCTCATCCAGTTCACAATATAAGTTTTGGTAAAAATAATACGCGTTAAAGGCAACAGAGCCTCGCTCATCACTTTGCTGCGTATCGCGTACAACTAATTTTACAAAGCGGCAGCTATTGGCAAAGTCAGCAATTTCATTTACTGGGTTTTGTGCTTGTTTTTCTTTAGCGTAAGTTTTAAATACATAAGATGCATTTTTTAATGCATAAGCACTAAAGCGCGAACGCATTAATTGCTCAGGTGTTTTTGGGGCTTTTATATCAAGATGATAAGGTTGGCAACAGTCGCCATAATTAAGCTGACTGTTGCATTTGCAGGCGCTGGTACTGGTTACACTCATAAAATACTAATTAACATAAATCAAAAATGTATTTTACCAAGCTTATTGAGTAAGTGATATTGCTGTAGTGCTGGTTTTTTTAGTCAAGCAAAATAGCTTAGCGCTTCTTTTATTTAAATTAAGCGATAAATTAACAAGCTGTTGCTCACTGACTATGCCGGTCCACGTAATAATGGCTGCAAAATTTCCATTATGGAGTGCGGAGTTAAGCACATACTCTAAATTTACTAAATGCTTTTGCCTTATCACAAGCAATTTGCTGGTATCAATAGAGCAGCTATCTAGTAAGGCTTTACTGGGCACATGGTCAGGCGCAATTAGTAAGGTCCACGCATTCGAGCTATTGTATTGATGCAACACTTTTAGCATCTCAAATGTTGCAGAAATTTCATCTTCTACTTTTATTAAGTTTACTAACTCATTTTCGTCATGTTGTTGGTAGCTTTTAACGTTTCTTACGGTAATTGGCTGTAGCATAGGTCTCACTCACTGGGTTTATATACAGTACGTGTATACAGTAGTTTATACAGTTGTTGTGTGCAAGTGTTTTTTGTTATTTTTTATACAGTTGATGGCTTTAAAAAGTAAATAATAAAAATAAAACTTTAAAAACAGTGGTTTATGATTTATCTGTAAGAGTGAAAAACGAGGGTGCTTGCGTAACTGTATAAAGTGTAGCAGCGCTATACAGTACTTAAGAGGTAGCTATACAGTTGTTTTAATGTGTTTTACAGTACTTAGCAATACAGTAGTTAGTCATTTTTGGGGATTAAGTGAGCATACTGTATTTGGTGTATTTGCTCAAACAAGCTGGCTGCGTAGCACTGAGCGTCTCTAAGACGTTTGGTGTCGATATATTTTCTTAAATCATCTAAAGCAGCGGTTGCCGGTTCATAGCCTTGGCTGCTGGCTAAGCTAAGCCATGCTGTTGCGTGAAATACACTTTTTGGTACGCCTTGGCCTTTGACAAAAAATAACCCTAAATAAAACTGGGCGCGATGATTTCCAGCCATTGCGGCAAGACGCATCCATTTAGCTGCCAATGGTGCTTGGTTATGTTTTAAATAATACAGTGCTTTATTAAGTGCTGTGTGCTCGCTTACATCACTATTGCTTTCAGCGCTTTGGTTTATAGGCTGAGTTACAAAGTCTAAAATGTTGTTTAATTGCTGCTCTAAGTCTTGTCCGCTAGGCTGAGTCTTATTCATACATTTTCTTTTATATAGTTTCTACGTCAACAGTTTAGTATATCGCAAGGTAAAATGTCCTGTTTATACTTAATTTTATGATAAAATCTCGTCACTTTTTACAACCACAAGTCTATTATGCTCGAAGCTCTATTTAAACTCCGCGAAAACAACTCCAATGTGCGACGCGAAAGCATTGCAGGAGTCACTACTTTCATCACTATGGTTTACATTGTATTTGTTAACCCTGCAATGCTTGCTGAAGCAGGCATGGATCAAGGTGCTGCATTTGTAGCCACTTGTATTGCAGCTGCTATTGGCTGTTTTATTATGGGGCTGTGGGCCAATTATCCTTTAGCACTTGCACCAGGTATGGGCCTTAACGCATTTTTTACTTATGGTGTAGTTTTAGGGATGGGTTATAGCTGGCAGGCTGCATTAGGTGCGGTATTTATGTCTGGTTGTATATTTTTAATATTAAGTTTGTTTAAGGTCCGCGAGTGGATAATTAATGCGATTCCTTTGGTTTTAAAACAAGCTATAGCAACAGGTATAGGCGCGTTTTTAGCGTTAATTGCACTAAAAAATGCAGGGATTATTGTTTCAAGCCCAGCAACATTAGTGCAGCTTGGTGATATCACTTCGGCGGGCCCTTTATTAGCTATATTAAGCTTTTTTGTTATTGCGGCTTTACTTTATCGCGATATAAAAAGTGGCGTACTTATTAGCATTTTGCTAGTAACAGGTATTGCGTTAAGCCTTGATTTAGTTCAGTACCACGGCGTAATTTCAATGCCACCGTCTATTTTACCTACGTTTATGCAACTTGATTTTGCAGCGGCTCTAGAACTGTCCATGTTAAGCGTAATTTTTGCGTTTTTGTTTGTTGACTTATTTGATACATCGGGGACGTTGGTTGCGGTAACTCAAAAAGCAGGCTTAGCCGATGAAAAAGGTAACATGCCGCGCTTAGGGCGTGCTTTAAGTGCAGATAGTACAGCGACCATTGCCGGCGCAATGTTGGGTACTTCAACAACCACTTCTTATATTGAGTCTGTGGCCGGTGTATCGGTTGGCGGGCGTACTGGCTTAACAGCCGTTGTTGTAGGTGTATGCTTTTTGCTAATGATGTTTTTTGCGCCGCTTGCGCAAATGGTACCAGCTTATGCAACAGCGGGTGCTATATTATACGTTGCGGTATTAATGCTGCAAAACCTTAAGTTTGTGAACTGGGATGATATGAGCGATGCAATTCCAGTAAGTGTTGTACTGCTTATGACGCCACTTACATTCTCTATTGCACATGGTATTGCGCTTGGTTTTATATCGTATACTGCGGTTAAGTTACTATGTGGTAAACGCGATCAAGTGAGTATTAGTGTGTGGATTTTAACGGCGCTGTTTATTATTAAGTTTGCGTTTTTATCATAATAGCTAATACCGATTCGCTGAATTAACAGATGTACTTAAGGGCGGGTAAATTATTATTTAGCGGCTATCACTCAGTGCCATTGCCTAGTTATACCGTGTATATCTCTTGCAGTGGTAAATGAGTGTTTATAACGGAGTGAGTGCTAGGTAGTGCCCTAAAGTACATTCGTATTTACCCATGGTAAAAACAGTTTAGTAGATACAAAAAAGCCCATACATTGTGTATGGGCTTTCTTTTAGTTATTTAAAATTACCATTTCTTTTTAGGGGCAAATAACACATCGAGGTCATCTTGCTCAGCTTCTGCTTTTTTCTTAAGGGCGGTGGCGTTTGACGCTTTTAGTTCAGTACTTATTTCTTCTAAATAGCCTTCGACTTCTTGGCGTTTAGTATTTACGTATTCATCTGAATAGGTAACGGCACTAAGCGTGGCATAGGCTTTCTCAAAATACTGTCTGGCAGAGCCCACCATACTTGCCGAACGAGCAGATAAACCGCGTTTTATTTGGCTTTCTATATTAATTCTCAGTTGTAGTTTTTCTAGACGCTTATCTTCTGCGGCAAATACTTGGCTATCTACGCGTCCTTTACTGTGCTCCGAACGCATAATTACTCTAAGCTTTTTTATACCCTGTATTAACGAAACTAATTGTTTGTCGTTACTTGGTAGCGATAAGTTGTCGTTGCTATTGCCTTGTACTGGCGCACTTAGCTTTTCTTTAGCTTCGTTCATCCTACTTTTTAATGCTTTAGAATTAGGTGAGTGTTTCACCATGGCGTTTAGCGCCTCGTAACATCTACGTTGCAAAGCGCGTATAACATTTTCAGAAAGCGGAATATTGGCGCTATTCATTAGCGCCTCTTCGGTTTCTTCGATTATCGCTTTTTGTTTTGTTAATTCTTTACGACGTTCAACTTCTTGTTTTTCTTTATGCTGTTGTACAGCGCTTACCCACAGTGCAATCACTATTAGCGCCACTATAAGCACAATTATAATCGAAACGATCATGGCTTAACTCTCGGATTCACAATCTATTTTTTTATATTACATCAAATATATGCTTTGAGGGTAGCTTTGCGCTGATTAACTTTAAAATATGTTAAAAATTAGATATAAGAATAATGTATTATAAGTTGAACCTGAATAAACATCGCTACCTGAAGCGAATTTATTATGCTAGCCTTAGCTTCTAAATAATGAAGGTATAAGTATGCATTTAGGCAAGTATTGTACAAATTAAATTTGTCTCTATAGCCTGCTACCTTCATGCTGGCCTAATAACAACGTTAAAACTGCAACCATGAAATTACAACAACTTAGATACATAGTAGAAGTTCAAAATCATAAGCTAAACGTATCAGCTACCGCTGAAAGTTTATTTACCTCACAGCCTGGTATATCTAAACAAGTGCGTATGCTAGAAGATGAGTTAGGTGTACAAATTTTCGGCCGCAGTGGTAAACATTTAACGCATGTTACAAGTGCCGGTGAAGAAATAATTAACATTTCTCGCGAAATTCTTTCTAAGGTCGAAGGAATAAAAGCCGTTGCTAATGAACATACCTTGCCTGATCAGGGTAAACTAAACATAGCCACTACACATACTCAGGCTCGTTACGCTTTACCCAGTGTTATCCAAGGGTTTATGAAAAAATACCCCGCTGTTTCGCTGCATATGCACCAAGGTACACCGCAACAAATATCTGATGCGGCAGCGCGCGGAGACGCTGACTTTGCCATCGCAACTGAGGCGCTTCATTTATACTCAGATTTAGTTATGCTGCCTTGTTATCATTGGAATCGCAGCATTGTAGTGGCAAAAGATCATCCATTAGCCCAAAAGGCCGACAGTTTAACTGTTGCTGATATAGCTCAGTATCCACTTATTACGTATGTATTTGGTTTTACTGGTCGCTCTGAACTCGACAAAGCATTTAATGCACATGGCCTTGAGCCACACATTGTGTTTACTGCAACAGATGCCGATGTAATAAAAACGTATGTAAGGTTGGGGCTAGGTGTAGGTGTAGTTGCCTCAATGGCCGTTGATCAATTAAGTGACACTGATTTAGTGTGTATTGATGCTAGTCATTTATTTGAAGCGAGTACAACTAAAATTGGCTTTAGAAAGGGCAGTTTTTTACGTACTTATATGTATGACTTTATTGAACGTTTTGCCCCGCATTTAACTAAAGAGCGAGTAGAGCGCGCTAGTTTGTTACGTAATCAAGAAGATGTTGATGCGTTGTTTGCAGACATAGAACTGCCGGTAAAATAGCAAAGCTTTATACAAAAAATAAAAAACCGCGTATTGCTACAATGCGCGGTTTTTGTTTTTATACGCTTAACATTCAATAATGTTTACCGCTAATCCACCGCGTGCGGTTTCTTTGTATTTTGTTTTCATGTCGTTGCCAGTATCAAGCATGGTTTTAATGACTTTATCAAGCGACACCTTTTGCTCGCCACTGCCACGTATTGCTAGGCGCGAGGCATTAATTGCTTTAATGGCGCCCATGGCATTGCGCTCAATACACGGTACTTGTACCAATCCGCCTACAGGGTCGCAGGTTAGGCCTAAATTGTGTTCCATGCCTATTTCGGCGGCGTTTTCAACATGTACTACATTACCACCAACAATTTCGGTGAGTGCGCCGGCAGCCATTGAACAAGCCACACCCACTTCACCTTGGCAGCCTACTTCTGCACCCGAAATAGAGGCATTTTTTTTGTATAAAATACCAATAGCCGCTGCGGTTAATAAATAGCGCGTGGCTATGTCGCGGTCCACTTCTTTAATAAACGTGTGGTAGTACATTAATACGGCCGGTAATATACCCGCTGCGCCATTTGTAGGCGCGGTAACTACGCGACCCCCCGCGGCATTTTCTTCATTTACAGCAAGGGCAAATAAATCCACCCAATCCATTGCTCTAAGCGGGTCATTGCTTACTTCTACATTTAATTTTAAATATAAGCTAGGTGCACGGCGTTTAACTTTTAAACCACCTGGTAAAATGCCCTCGGTGCGCATGCCTCGCTCTATACAGGCTTTCATAACTTGCCAAATATTAAATAGCTCGTCTTTAATGTCGTCTTCTTTGCGCAGCGTTTTTTCGTTATGCATCATTAAGGTTGATACACTCAAGCCCGACTCTTTACATAGCTCTAGCAAATCTTTTGCGCTTTCGAATGGGTAAGGCGCAGGGTTTTGTTCACGTATATCAAGGGCTGCTTGTTTTTCGTTTTCAAATTCTTCATCGGTAACAATAAAGCCGCCGCCAATAGAATAGTACACTTTGCTATATACTTTTTCGCCATTGCTTGAGGCAATAATTTCCATTGCATTAGAATGCTTAGGTAAGGTTTTACGACGATGAAAAACAATAGCTCCTTGCTTAGGAAAGTTCGCTTTATGGGTTTGGTTTAGGTATATCACTTGCTCTTTTTCAATAGTAGCAAGAATATCGTCAACTAAATCAGCATCAATTGTTTCTGGATCGTATCCTGCAAGTCCTAATATTACGGCTTTACCGGAGCCATGGCCTACGCCGGTTTGACCCAGTGAGCCATAAAGCTCAACTTTTATATCGGTAACAGAAGTTAAAAGTTGTTGTTCTTGAAGGTCATTAACAAATAAGCGCGAGGCGCGCATTGGGCCAACGGTGTGTGACGACGATGGGCCAATACCAATGCTAAACATATCAAATGCACTGATCATATTATGGGTCTCTACTATATTTACTCAGCCCTGGAGCTGTTCTTTGAACGGTCGAGTATCATAACGTTAATTCTATATTATGTAACTATTTGCCAATAAGTTTTAAACTGGTAGGGCAAGCTGTTTTGTAAAGTTTTTTATAATGCTAGCCGTTGCTCCCCACAGTAATCCGTGCGGTGTACTAAACCCTTGCAAGTTGATGTTTTTGCCAAATCGTTGAAAAGGAATGGGCTGCCAATTGGCCTCGTTTGAAAGCTGGGTAAGCGACAGTAAAAAGCTAGCTTGCACTTCATTATAATCGTTCTCCCATACTGTGTGTTCACCAAGTAAACCCACAAATGGGCTAATGCTAAAGCCAGTTAGGGTAGAGTATTGTGGCAGCTGCCCGAGCACTTTAACATTACTTGGCGCTATATTAAGCTCTTCGTGTAGTTCTCGAAGCGCTGTGGTGCGCAGGTGCTTATCGCTTTGCTCAAATTTACCGCCGGGTAAACAAATTTCCCCAGGGTGATGATGTAAATAAGTAGGGCGTTTGCACAATAAAATATGCGCCTGGTTATCAACATCAATAATAGGCAGCATAACCGCACTGGCACGCTTTTTACGGGTATCTTTTATTTGATTTGGCGCGGCAGTAGGGCTTAGCTGAAACCGCGCCATAATATGTTCACTATTCAAAGCGTTCTACTGTTTTAATAAAGGAAGTATTTTATTCACTTTATCGTATGTTTCTTGGTATTCCAATTCGACTTTAGAATCAGCGACAATACCACCACCGGCCCAGCAATAAATGTGTTCGTTATGACAAACCAATGTACGGATTGTAATACTGGTGTCCATATTACCGCAGGCGCTTAAATAACCTATGGAGCCACAGTAAATACTACGCCTATGAGGCTCTAGCGCTTCAATTATCTCCATAGCTCTAATTTTAGGCGCGCCAGTGATTGACCCACCGGGAAATGCTGCTTCAAGTTGATCAACACACGTTTTATCCTCATGGAGCTCGGCCGTGACAGTGCTCACTAAGTGATGAACAGCCGGAAAGCTCTCAATAGCAAACAGTGAGGGCACCTTTACAGAGCCAGGCTTTGCCACTTTGCCTAAATCGTTACGCAGTAAATCAACAATCATTACGTTTTCTGCGCGGTCTTTGGTTGAGTTTTCAAGGGCCCTGGCTTGTTGCTGGTCTGCGATGGCATCGGCCATACGTGGCAAAGTGCCTTTGATAGGTTTTGTTTCAACTATGTTGTCGTGAACTGCAATAAAGCGCTCGGGCGATATTGATAAAATAGCACCACCTGGGTGGTTTATGAAGCTAGAGAACGGCGCTTTATTTGCTACACGTAATATTTTATAGGCTTGGAAAGGATCGCCTTTAAAGCTAGCACTAAAGCGTTGCGCGAGGTTGATTTGATAGCAATCACCACTTTTTAAATAATCTTGTATTTGCGCAAATTTATCAGCGTATTCATGTTCGCTCATATTTGATTGCCAATCACTGGTGAGCGAAAAGTGTGCAGGAGCTATATCGTTTGTTAAATATTGCTGGTAAAGCGCTAAACGATTCACCTTTGGTTGAGAAACGTAAAACCAGCTTTGCTGGCGTTTATCAAATATTAGCGCATCTAAATAAAGACCAATGGCCATTTGTGGCAATGCTATATCGTGTTTTGCCGTGCTTGGCATGTGCTCAATAATACGGCCTAAGTCGTAACCAAAATAACCAAGCCAGCCGCCATTAAAGGGCAGATTATTAGCGGCTTTTTGCGCGCTAAGTTTACTTAGCTCATCGTTCATTATTGTAAAGGGATTACGTGAGTCAAGTTGTTGATTAAATACGCTTTGATTGTTATTGACTTCTAAAATAGCGTGGGGCTCTATCGCAATAATATCGTAGCGACTATTTATGTGCTCGCTATTGGCTGAGTCTAGTAATACGGCATAGGGTAAATGCGCAAAATGCGCGAAAACATCAATGCAGTTTTGTGTTATGGCTAATTTTACACAATTTTTTTCATTGTTTAGCATTTACTGCCCCTTTAAGAACTGGCTCGAAACGGGCTGGGAGGGTATCATAAGTCAAATTTTTTTGGCAGCGTTAGTATCAAATCTACGTTGTAATTAAAACAGTGCAAACCACCGTCACCGGTTTGGTATAGATTACGCTTAAGCGTAACGCTAACTTAAGGAACCACTATGAGTACAATCCGTCAGCAAGACTTTATTGATAGCATTGAAGATGCGTTGCAATATATCTCTTTTTATCACCCCCTTGATTTTGTTCAAGCGCTAGAAAAAGCCTACAACAAAGAACAAAGCAAGGCTGCAAAAGATGCAATCGCGCAAATTTTAATTAACTCGCGTATGTCGGCTGAAGGCAAGCGTCCATTGTGTCAAGACACGGGTATTATTACCTGTTTTGTAAAAGTAGGGATGGATGTTAAGTGGGATAAAACAGATTTAACCGTACAACAAATGGTTGATGAAGGCACACGTCGCGCATATTTAAATCCAGATAACCCACTACGCGCTTCTATTGTAGCTGACCCTGCTGGCACACGTAAAAACACTAAAGATAATACCCCTTCAGTTGTACACATTGATTTAGTGGCGGGCGGCGAAGTAGAAGTAATGGTTGCAGCGAAAGGCGGCGGCTCAGAGAACAAAAGTAAAATGGTTATGCTAAACCCATCTGACGATGTAGCTGCATGGGTAGAAAAAACGCTACCGACAATGGGCGCTGGTTGGTGCCCGCCAGGCATGCTAGGTATAGGTATTGGCGGAACCGCCGAAAAAGCAGCGGTAATGGCAAAAGAGTCGTTAATGGACCCGGTTGATATTCATGAATTAATGGAGCGCGGTGCAGAAACAACGGAAGAAAAACTGCGTTTAGAAATTTTTGAACGTGCTAACAAGCTAGGTATTGGCGCGCAAGGTTTAGGTGGTTTAACAACGGTTGTTGATATTAAAGTAAAAACAGCGCCTACGCATGCGGCATCAAAACCTGTTGTGATGATCCCTAACTGTGCTGCTACGCGCCACGTACACTTTACACTAGACGGCTCAGGCCCTGCAGATTTAAAAGCGCCTAAGCTAGAAGACTGGCCAGAAGTCACCTTTGAAGTAGGTGAAGGAACGCGTCGTGTTAATTTAGACACGCTAACTAAAGAAGATACTCGCGAGTGGAAAATGGGTGAAACTATTTTACTCTCAGGTACTATTTTAACAGGCCGTGACGCTGCCCATAAACGCTTACAAGATATGATCAATTCAGGTGAAGGTTTACCTGAAGGCGTAGACTTCGATAATAAGTTTATTTATTACGTTGGCCCAGTTGATGCTGTAGGTGATGAAGCCGTAGGCCCTGCTGGCCCTACAACAGCAACACGTATGGATAAATTTACCGATATGATGCTAGAAAAAACCGGCATTGTAGGCATGATAGGTAAAGCTGAGCGTGGTCCTGCTACAGTTAAGTCGATTAAAGAGCATAAATCGGTTTATTTAATGGCTGTAGGTGGTGCGGCATATTTAGTATCTAAAGCAATTAAAAAAGCACGCGTGGTTGCCTTTGAAGATTTAGGAATGGAAGCAATCTACGAATTTGAAGTAGAAGATATGCCAGTTACAGTTGCTGTAGATAGCGAAGGTGCAAATGCACACACACAAGGCCCTGCGATTTGGAAAGCTAAAATTGAAGAGCTAGACGGTAAGCTTAAATAAAGGTTTGCGTAATCTAATAACAAAGCGAGCTTAGGCTCGCTTTTTTTGTATTCTTTAATAAACACACTAAAAAAGCGCAAATCTCCTCTTTAAATAAACACCTCAGACCAGTTACGGTAAATCTGATTTTTTCTTCATAAACCTATACACTGTGCGCCTTTGCTGGGAGGGGAGCTGTGTAATACAAGGTTTACACTTGGCGTTACCTTTACGTTCACGTAAGTGTGAGCGCACTTTTGAACGGCGGTGTTAGTTTTAAATTTAACTTATATGCCTTTTGTTGGATTTTATATCCATGTTTCTACGATATATGGGTTTATTAATTCACACGGCTCACTTTTTAAGGGTTTAACTTGTCATTGTGTGGCCCCCTTAAAAATGAAGTGGTAAAGTTTCGTCAATTTCCAGCGCTCATCCCTCTCACGGGTAAACTATTTTGGAGTAATAACAGTGGCTGTGTTTAATCAAGCTGAATTTGATAACCACGAACAAGTGGTTTTTTGTTCTGACGAAGCGTCAGGTTTAAAAGCAATTATTGCCGTGCACAATACTAACCTTGGCCCTGCAGTTGGCGGTTGTAGAATGTGGGATTATGCAAAAGATGAAGACGCAGTATACGATGTGCTGCGCTTATCTAAGGGCATGACCTATAAAAATGCAGTCGCACGTTTGCCATTTGGTGGTGGTAAATCAGTAATTATTGGTGATGCAAAAAAAATTAAGTCTGAGCAGTTATTCCGTGCTTTTGGCCGCCAATTAGAGCGATTAAATGGCAGTTACTATTCAGCAGAAGATGTGAACATTACCTGTGATGATGTTGCATTAATGAATAAAGAAACAAACTATGTACTGGGCCTCGAAGGGAAAAGCGGAAACCCGTCACCTTTTACAGCATATGGTACTTTTTTAGGAATTAAAGCAGCGTTACAGCATCAGCGAGGTCATCAAGATTTTTCGGGTATTAAAGTGGCTGTGCAAGGCTTAGGTGCTGTAGCCTATGGTTTATGTAAACACCTAGCTGAGGCGGGTGCGCAACTATTTGTAACTGATATAAATCAAGATTCAGTAGAGCGTGTAGTTAATGACTTTGGTGCAACATCGGTAGGTATTGATGAAATTTACGATCTTGATGTTGATGTGTACGCACCTTGTGCGCTTGGCGCAACGGTTAACGATGAAACTATACCACGCCTTAAAGCAACGATTATTGCAGGTTGTGCAAATAATCAATTAGCACAATCTCGCCACGGTGAAGTACTTCGCGAAAAAGGTATTTTGTATGCACCCGATTACGTTATTAACGCTGGTGGCATTATTAATGTGTATTACGAAACTGCACCTCAAGGCTACAGTGAAGCGGCGTCTAATAAACATGTTGAAGGCATATACGATACGCTTACTGAAATTTTTGCGCGTAGTGAAAAAGAGCAAAAATCAACGCATTTAATAGCCGATGAGTTAGCGCAAGAGATTATTAAAAACGGTCTTTAATTTAGCTCTATTATTTTTAAAAAGGCGTACTTTGGTACGCCTTTTTTGTTTATACTTTATGGCGTTACCTTTAACCGTATGGATAATATGACTAATACAAACGCCTTAATGGAGCCAATTAATTTTGATACTTGGCCTCGCAAGCAACACTTTGAATTGTTTAAAAACTTCACCCAGCCATATTTTAATGTGTGTGTAACACTTAACGCCAAGCCTTTATTTGAATATTGTAAACAAAATAAACTGTCTTTTTTTCAAGCATATGTGCATGCCACACTAACAGCATGCCACGCCTATAACCCGATCATGCTAAGGATTATCAATGAGCGTCCATGGCGCTTAAAGCAAGTTAGAGCCAGTGTGGTAGAGCTTGCCAGTGATGATTCGTTTATATTTAGTTATTTTAATTATTCGTCTTGCTTTGAAGCTTTTTCTCAACACGCGACTACTATAAGTGCTAATGCTAAATCTCAACCGTTATTTTCTCAGGCATTCAATCAAACCGAAGGGCAAGCTGATTTGATACATATTTCAGTGCTGCCATGGCTGAACTTTAGCAGTTTTTCGCATGCTTTTAGTGAAGGGAAATGTTTAGGCATTCCTAAGTTTGTGTTTGGTCAATATAACAAAACCACGGGACTAATGCCGTTTTCGATTGATGTGCATCATTCTTTAATGGACGGTTTACACGTCGCCGCGTTTATAAGCGTATTACAAGATAATATTAACAACTTTTGTAAAGATTAATTAAATTTAGTTAATGCAATGTGTTTATTCGCTATGGTAGTATTTTTAATTAAATAAGTGGGTATAAGTTAATTTGTAACGATTAGCTGATACGTTTAAAAGGTGTGTTTAGCACGTATTATTTGTTGTTGACGCTATTGTTTAGTTTAAATTAAAGCGCTTGTTAGCGCTTAAACAAAGCATAGTGTACTCACCCCGTGCGTATAGGGATTTTAGCACTTTGTTGGATGTACAGTTTAGATGTGACCAGTGCCGAGTAAATTCTTTCCCGCTACGCTTAAATAACGTTAAAACGCTTACACAAGTAAAAGAATAACTAAGGCAGTTGATGATGAGACAATTAAGCATTATATGTTCTTTTTTCGTCATGTTTTTATGTGAAGCTCAAGAGCAAACGCGCTTACCGTTGAGCGATTATTTTTCTGAAACATGGAATACTCGCTCAGGACTGCCGCATAACAGTATTAATAGTGTTACTCAAACTCAAGATGGTTACTTATGGGTTGCTACCTGGGAAGGTTTAGCACGCTTTAATGGCCAAGAGTTTACAATACTAACCCGTGCCCATATAAATAATTTACCCGATTCAGGTTTAAGGGCCTTAACACCAACACAAAGCGGTGGGCTATATATAGCGGGCTCGCGAGGTGGGATTAGTTTATATCAACATAGGCAGTGGGACACGCAGCGCTCAGCGTCTACCATGGTTAATCATTTAATCGAAAGTGCTGATAAAAGCCTATGGTTAGCCCTTGAAAACGATGGGGTTTTTTATCGTGAGCACAACAGCGATACTGACCTTGCGATAATTAAAAACGTGAGTGCTTATCGCGTTATAGAAGACAGCGACGGGGTTATTTGGGCTGCAACTAGTGCGGGCCTTTATAAAATAGATAATAAAATACCCACCTTAATGACGCCTCACTTTGGTTTACCCAATGCGCCCGTATACAATTTATTAATTACCCGAGGCGGCTCGCTGATAGTGGGAAGCGAAAAAGGCGCTTGGATCAAAATAAATTCGCAGTTTCGGCCTATACATGAACAGCTTGCAAATGAATCAATTTCTAGTTTACTAGAGGATAACCATGGTGATTTATGGTTCGGCACAATTAATAAAGGGGTATTTAGGTTATCACCTGACGGTGTCGAGCAATTAGATGCCAAAAATGGACTGCCAGCCAACCGAATTTTGTCTTTGTTACAAGATAGAGAAAATAGCATTTGGATTGGCACAAACGCGGGATTGTTTCGTCTGCGTGAGTCGCCGTTTTCATCGTGGACCCATAAGAGAGGCTTAGCGGGGGATTATACCCGTACAGTGCTTTCTCACTCTGATGGTAGTTTATGGGTTGGGGGCAGCTCGGGCTTAAACATAATCAAAAACAATCGGGCTATTTTGGTCTCAGGCTCTAAACAAAGCAATCCTTACTCTATACTCAGTTTACACGAAGCACCCGATGGGAGTGTATGGGCTGGCACCTATACCTCAGGTGTTTTAAAAGTAGTCAATAATACCTTTACCCCATTCATTAGTCGTAGTACGGGTCTTGGAAGTAACGAAGTAAGAGCGTTATTATTTGATTCTAAAAACCGTTTGTGGATAGGCTCGGCCATGGGGCTTACGCGCATAAATGAAGATGGCAGCTTAGAGCAATTTACAAATAAAAAAGAGTTACCAAGCGGGTTTATACTCACGCTTAGTGAAGATAACGCAGGTAATATCTGGGTAGGCACCGGCAATGGGGTGGTGGTATTTGATATTGTTAGTGAACACTTTACAACGGTTGAATTTCCGCGTGAGTTTTCTGCTAAATATGCGTTTGGGTTTTATATTGATGATACTTATACCTGGATGGCTACAGATAGAGGCTTAGTACGCTATGAGCTAAAAAGCGGGAAAATGGCAATGCTTGGCTTAGAGCAAGGTTTACCTATCGATAAACTATTTCAAGTGGTGCCGCATAATGGCTCATTTTGGCTCTCGAGCAATCGCGGGATCATTCAAATCGATAAAAATCATATACAACAAATTCTTGATGCTCCTGCGAACGCTAAAACACCTGTGCTTAACTATCAACTGTATGATGAAGGCGATGGTATGTTAAGTGCGCAGGCTAATGGCGGCTCAACGCCTTCGGCTGTAACGCATCACGATGGGAGTATTTGGTTTGCAACTGCTAAGGGGGTAAGTACTGTAAAACCTGCTCGCTTAAAAGCATCAACGCAAATTGCACTGCCGACCATTATTGAAAATATTTTTGTAGATGGTAAGCCTATTGCACTTCCGCTTGAAGGTGAGTCGGTCTTTTTACCGCCGGGGGTTTCTCGTTTATCGTTTCATTATGCAGGGCTGAGCTTTATTATGCCGCAGCGATTAAACTTTCAAACCCAATTAAAAGGGTTTAACGATAAATGGGTTAATCGCCAACATATGACCGGTGCTGAGTACACCAATTTACCTCCAGGTGAGTATACCTTTATGGTACGCGCAAGTTACCCTAACGCACATTGGCAAGATAATCAGCAAGCTGTAAATATTGTAATTCAATCATTTTTTTGGCAAAAACCGCAATTTAAGTTTGCAATATTTGTACTTTTTTTAATGGTTATTTTTGCCATATACAAATACCGTTTATATCACTATAAAAAAATAGAAATAGAGCTGACTAATCGCGTAAAAAAACAAACGCAAGACCTACAAACGCAAGCCAATGCGTTTGCGTACCAAGCAACGCACGACCAACTTACCGATATGCCTAACAGGCGTGCTTTTAATAGCTGGCTTGCCCATAACTTTGCCACTTACAAACAGCAAAACCGACCTTTAGCCATAGCCATACTGGATATTGATCACTTTAAGCGAATTAACGATAACTGGTCGCATATAGTTGGCGACAAAGTGATTTGTACTATTGCAGATCTGCTTAAAGATGGCTGCCAAGAAAACCAGCATATAGCACGATGGGGCGGTGAAGAGTTTACCATTGTTTTTGCAGATAAAACCGCCGGCGAAGCAAAAATGATATGTGAAGCACTGCGCGAGAGCATTGCTCAACATGACTTTTCGGCCATTGGTGAGGGGTTAAGTGTAACAGCGAGTTTTGGTTTGTCTGACTCAACCAATGTGGGTGATTACGACCGTCTTTTATCGCGAGCAGATCAAGCCTTATACAAAGCTAAAAATAGCGGACGAAATTGCACAGAAATTATCTGATTGAAAATGAGTGCAGGCGCACATATTAATAAGAGACTAACTTATTTTGGATGTCCCCATGATAAACGGGCTACTCATTTTTGCTTTGGCTATTTTTGTTGTAATTTATTGGCGCTGGCAGGCACTACAAAACTGGCTTTGGAATAAAAAATATAAAAACGCGGTTTTAAACTCTCAACAAAAAGAAATACTCCTTCGTTGCATGCCTATCTATAAAAAGATGACGGACAACGACAGAGCCAAGCTTGAGCGCCACATAATATGGTTTTTAAGCGAAAAGCGCTTTTTAGGCCGAGACGGACTAAAGCTAACCCCCGCCATGAAGCTGATAGTTGCTGCCGATGCCTGTGTGTTAGTGCTTAATAAACCTTGGCCACTTTATAAAAACGTAAAAGAAATTTTACTCTACCCTAGTGCGTATTACGCGCCGCAATCTACACGAGATAGTGCTGGGCTGGTTAGTTACCACAACGCTGTGCGCTTAGGTGAGTCGTGGCCTGGTGGCACATTAGTGCTGAGTTGGCACGATGTACTAGAAGGTAACCGCTTACCAAGCGATGGTCATAATTTAGTGTTTCATGAATTTGCCCACCAGTTAGATCAAGAAACCGGAAAAACCACTGGCACTCCATTACTAAAAACCCCCAATGCTTACAAAGAGTGGGCCCGTGTGTTTAGCCGTGCTTTTGTACAGTTAAAAAGTCATGTTGCTTATAACATGCCCCATGTTATTCATAGTTATGGGGCAACCAACGAGGCTGAGTTTTTTGCTGTACTCACAGAGACCTTTTTAGAAAAGCCAGCGCAGCTTAGACAACACGACCCTGAAATTTATAGAATGCTGGTGGATTACTACCAATTTGACCCTATAGTTTGGCATTAATTTTTGGTGCTTGGTCTGATAACGCTGGCAAGTTAGCGCTGTTTTTGTTGCAATCGTGTTAGAGAGTTTAACTGCAATAATAACAAGCGAGAAATGCATGAAAAAAATGCTTCACACTGCACTGGCTTTATCAGTCGCCCTAGCAATAGGTCAGCCGTACGCAAACGAAGATCAAGAAAAGTGGCAGGTAGACTCACCAAAAGGTGAGTTTTTAGATGCAACCATTAGTACCGAGCAAGGCACATGGATGAACATTGATGTTAGTCCTGATGGCAACACGCTAGTGTTTGACTTACTTGGCGACATTTACACTATGCCTATAAGCGGAGGTGAAGCAACTAAACTCACCTCAGATATTGCTTGGCAAATGCAACCTCGCTTTAGCCCAGATGGTAAATATATTGCGTTTACCTCAGATCAAGGCGGTGGTGATAATATTTGGGTTATGGATGTTGATGGAAGCAATCAACACGCTGTGACTGACGAAACCTTTAGACTTTTAAACAGCCCCGCATGGAGTCCTGATGGCGATTACCTTGTCGCACGTAAACACTTTACCGCTAGTCGCTCACTAGGGGCTGGAGAAGTGTGGCTTTATCACAAAGCCGGTGGTAAAGGTGTTCAGCTTACTAAACGCGAGAACGACCAAAAAGACTTAGGTGAGCCAATGTTCTCGCCAGATGGGCGCTATGTTTACTTTTCTCATGATGCAACGCCTGGTAAAACCTTTCACTACTCTAAAGATTCTGTTGCCGGTATTTATAAAATTAAGCGCTTTGACCGACAAACCGGCGACATTGAAACAATTATTGAAGGAATGGGCGGTGCAATAAGACCGACTCCTTCACCTGATGGTAAAAAGCTTGCCTATATAAGACGTGATGATTTTCAAACCAGCTTGTACCTATACGACCTAACCAGTGGCGAGCACACTAAGCTCTACGACAAGCTTGAACGCGATATGCAAGAAACCTGGGCTATTCATGGAGTGTACCCGACAATTGCTTGGACCCCAGATAACGAAGAGCTTGTGTTTTGGGCTGGCGGTACAATTCATAAATTAGCCGTTGATGATAAAACAGTCGCCCCAATTGACTTTAAAGTACAAACCACTAAAAAGATTCAAAAGGCAGTACGCTTTACACAAGATTTAGATACCGATGAGTTTGACGTAAAAATGCTGCGTAACGTACAGGTTAGCCCCGATGGCGAAACCGCTATTTTTGAAGCATTAGGGTATATTTATAAACGCGATTTAGACTCAGGTAAAATTAAGCGCTTAACTAAACAAACCGATCATTATGAGCTGTTCCCGCAGTACTCCCGCGACGGTAAAAAGATTGTTTACACCACTTGGAATGACAGTAAGCAAGGCACTGTGCGTGTGGTCTCTGCGCGCAGTGGTCGTGGTGATACTATTACAACGCAACCGGGTAAGTATGTAGAGCCTACGTTTAGCCCTGACGGCAAAACAATCGTTTATCGTAAAGCCACCGGCGGAAGTATTTTAAATCCTAAGTGGTCGCTTAACCCGGGCGTTTATAAAGTAAGTGCAAAAGGGAAAGAGAGCGAGCTTATTTCTAAAAGTGGTTATCAACCTCAGTTTGGTAGTACCAATGACCGTGTATTTATCATGAGCCCGTGGCCTAAGCCTACCTTAAGTGTTGTGGAGCTTGAGAGTAAAAAGATACGCAAGCTTTATGAGTCGGAGCATGCCACTGAATTTCGAGTTTCACCAGATGGTAAATACTTAGCGTTTGCAGAGCGTTTTAAAGTATTTGTTACCCCGCTGGTGCAAAGCGGTTCACCTATTACAATAAGCCCTAAAGATAATCAGTTTCCTATTGAGCAGCTGTCTGTACGTGCGGGTGAAAACATAAGCTGGAGTGCTAATAGTAATAAGCTGTACTGGAGCTTAGGCCCCGAGCTATACCATGCAAGCCTTGATGGCATGTTTGCTATAAACAATGCAGGCGAGGCCGACTTTAAAGTTAAAAGTGGCGAAAACATTAGCTTTAGTAAAAAAATGGCCGAGCCAAAAGGTATGATTGCTTTAAAAGGTGCAAACATTATTACCATGAATGGCGAACAGGTCATTGAAAACGGCGTTATAATTACCGATGGTAAACACATTAAATCGATTGGCAAAGTGGGTGAGGTTACTATTCCTAGAGATGCCGATGTTATTGATGTTACAGGTAAAACAATTATGCCTGGGATTGTTGATGCGCACGCACATGGCTCTCAGGCAAGTGATGAAATAATCCCACAGCAAAACTGGAAAAACTTCGCAGGTTTAGCGCTCGGTGTTACCACAATTCATGACCCATCAAACGATACATCAGAGATATTTACTGCCAGTGAAATGCAAAAGGCCGGTATGATTGTTGGGCCACGAATTTTTTCTACCGGCACTATTTTATATGGAGCAAATATGCCTGGTTACACCTCGCACATTGACTCCTTAGACGATGCTAAATTTCATTTAGAGCGCCTTAAAAAGGTTGGAGCCTTTAGTGTTAAATCGTATAACCAGCCGCGCCGCGAGCAACGCCAACAAGTTATTGAAGCAGGGCGAGAGCTTGAAATGATGATAGTGCCAGAGGGCGGCTCACTGTTACAACATAATTTAAGCATGGTTGTTGATGGGCATACGGGCATTGAGCACTCAATTCCGGTTGAGAATATTTACGATGATATAAAACAATTATGGTCGCAAAGTGATGTAGGTTACACACCAACGCTTGTTGTCGCCTATGGCGGAATTTGGGGGGAAAACTACTGGTATGACAAAACCGATGTGTGGAATCATCCGCGTTTAAGTAAGTTTGTGCCTAAAAATCAATTATTACCGCGTTCAATGCGCCGAGTAAAAGCGCCCGATCATCACTATAACCACTTTAATAACGCCCGTGTCGCTAAAGAGCTGCAAGATTTAGGTGTACTGGTAAATTTAGGTGCGCATGGGCAACGTGAGGGCTTAGGTGCCCACTGGGAAATGTGGATGTTTGCTCAAGGCGGTATGAGTTCACTTGAAGCAATTAGAGCCTCTACGCTTGACCCTGCTAAATACTTAGGGCTTGATAAAAATATAGGCTCGTTAGAAGTCGGTAAGCTTGCCGATTTAATAGTTATTGATGGCGATCCGCTGAAAAATATTCGCGATTCAGATAAAGTCGATTATACCATGATCAATGGGCGCTTATTTGATGCAAGCACAATGAACGAAGTGGGTAAAAAGCCGCGAAAGCCACTTTATTTTGAAAAGCTATAATTGTAATACACATTTAAAAAGCGGCTATTAGCCGCTTTTTTTAGCTCAAAATAAGTTATTTAATAAAGCGAATTGATAGAAGGTGATAAACAGGCATAAAAAAACCGCTTAACGCGGCTTTTTTATCAATCACATGTGTTTAAACAACACCGCGCGGTAAGCGACAGTCGTGATCTTTACTTGCAAGCTCAACAATCCAAAGCTCTTCAGCTGTGTAGCCGTCTTCGCTTTGTGTTACCACAGTAAACGGTGCCGTTTTTTGTGCTTTAACAGGCGCAGCCGCTTTAGTTTTAGTTTTTTTCGCAGGCGCTTTTTGCTCAGCTTGTGCAGGCGATGTGCCAGCGCTTAGTTCTTTCGTTAGCTCTGCTACATCAGCTAGGCGTAAGTTTTTGCCACCATCGATGCTGTACCAGCCTGGTTTTGTAGTAATTTCAGGTTTTTTACCATTGGCAGCTTCATATGCAGCTTCAAAGGCAGATAAAACTTCTGTTTTGTCTAGTTTGCTCATCAGAGACCCTATACGTTGTGAACACAGATAAAGAAGCCGTATTTATACCTATTTTCCGACTGTTTTTCAATTTTTTGCGATTTTCCTTCCATTTTAGCCCCATAAACGCCAAAATTTGCACAAAATTCAGTGCTGAGTAAGGTAATAAGTATGCAACGTAGAGAATTTAACCAACTATTAAACGACATTTTAGAACCTCACACAATTAAAGATTTTTGCCCTAATGGGTTGCAAATCGAAGGTAAAAACGAAATCAAAACGATTGTTACGGGAGTGACTGCAAGCCAAGCACTCATTGATGCAGCGATAGAAAAAAAAGCCGATGCGATTTTAGTTCACCATGGTTATTTTTGGAAAGGTGAATCGCAGCCTATTATCGGCATGAAAAAACGCCGTATAGGTGCCTTATTAGCGCACGATATTAATTTATTTGCTTATCACTTACCGCTTGATATTCACCCTGTTATAGGTAACAACGCCCAGCTGGCTAATTTGCTCGATATCGAAATAGAGACAGGGCTTGAACCCGTTACAAATAGCGTTGCTATGAAAGGACGGTTAAAAACTCCGCTTACAGGTAGCGAGTTTGCAAATAAAATAGCTAAAGTTTTAAACCGTGAACCATTACGTAGTGTTGTACGCGATGAAAAAATTAACACCATTGCGCTGTGTACAGGAGGCGGGCAAGGTTATATCGATTTAGCAGCAGAGCAGGGAGTTGATGCATACCTAACGGGTGAAGCATCAGAACAAACGATTCATAGCTCGCGAGAGCAAAATATAGACTTTTTTGCAGCAGGGCATCATGCAACCGAACGGTACGGAATTAAAGCGCTTGGTGAGCTACTTGCTAAAGAGCATGGTTTTGATGTGAGTTTTATAGATATAGATAACCCAGTATAAGTGTATATACTCTACAGCGCCTCTGGGTTTATCCAGCGGCGCACACTTATCCAAGCATTCCCAATCACTTCATGGGCATATTGCGTTACTACACGTAATGCCTCAGCATTTGGTATAAATTGTTTATACAAAGGTAAAGCCGCAAAATTGTGATAATCCGTAGCGGCAGGAATAACCTTAACACCTTGGGCATTAAACAAGTTTTTTGCGCGCGGCATGTGTAGCACAGACGTAACTAGTGCAACTTTAAAATCAACGAGTTTAGGGGCGAGTAGCTTGGCTTCGGCAGCGGTATCCATTGCTTGCGGGTTTTGTTTTATGCGGCTTTTGCTTATTCCTAAATCTATTGCTACTTGGCTCATTAACGCGCTATTTGTTACTTTGTTGTAGCCACCGCCAGACACGATAAGCGTTGCATTAGGGTATTTTTTTGCAAGCTTGACGCCTTCTACCAAGCGAGTAAGCGCACAATTTCCTAACTGATTATTAGCGCTTAAAGCAGGGTTTGGGTTTATATCGCACCCCAGCACAACAATCTTATCAAGGCTTGGGTGTTTTAGTGCATTAAATGCCAGTGATACGAGCTCATTGTGTTTAATAAGTTGATGCGCAGCAAACGGTGTACTTAACACTATAAGCGTTAATATACTCAAACTTGCGAGCACTAAAGCAGGCTTACGTCCACGAAACGCTAAAACTAGCATTACAAACGTAAGTAAACCAAATAGCGGGAGTGGCATAATTAAGCCACCTAATAATTTTTTTAATTCAAACATAACAAGCAACATAAAACCCAATAGGCCTTATGTTACTTATTCGTTTATGATTTATCGACCGTTATTTTGCTTACAGGTATTTAAAAAATGGCGATAAACGGGGTTGTCTTTCATGTCTTTTTTCATTGCTAGGTACATAGGGCGGGTTAGGCCTAGTGCTCCAAGCGGGATTGATTTAATTAAACCTTGGCTTTCGTAAGGAGTTACCAACCAATCAGGCAACGCTGCTACACCCATTCCTGCACTCACAAGCTGAAAAATTAATAAGCCTTGGTCTACATTTTTTAAGGTACCTTCAAAGCGGGCATTTTGAATAAAGTGTTTAAATATATCTTGTCGCTCGCGCGGAATAGGGTACGAAATGATGGTTTCGTTTTTTAAATCAAGCGCCGTTACATATGCTTTTTTAGCTAGGTCGTGATCAGGGGCGACAATAAGCTTTAATTTAAAATCAAATAAGTGAGCGTATTCAAGCTTATCAGGCTCGCGTATATCTGAAGTTAATACTAAGTCGAGCTCATCATTGAGTAAATCTGGTATAGCGTCGTAGCTAAAGCCGCGTTCGTAGTCAATTTTGATGTCTGGCCAAAAATTATTAAATTCTTTAATTGTTGGAAGCAGCCAATGAAAACACGCATGGCATTCAACACTTAAGCGTAGTTGAGAAATTGGTTGATTCAGGCTTTCTTTTAAGCGGCACTTCGTGGCTTCTACTTTTGGCAAAACGTCGTTAGCAAGTTCAAGTAAAAGCATTCCTTGAGGTGTAAAGCGCACAGGCTGCGTTTTTCTTTCAAATAATTGGCAGTCTAATTTGTTTTCTAAGTCTTTAATTTGATGAGATAAAGCTGATTGCGTTAAAAATAATTCGCGGGCTGTATTAACTAACGATCCGGTGTCTTTTAATGTCGCAATAGTTTTAAGGTGTTTTATATCAATCATCTTTAATAATTCTCAAGGGGAAAGTGAGTTTGGCTCAGATTGACTACATACTACGCCTTTACAAAAAACGTTTCAACGTCTAGATGGCTAAAATAATCCATTAATTACTAAAGTACACCCTTAAAGTTAAATTAATTAATGTGAGCACTTTACTTGCTACTGGTTTGATGAGTTTGCCATGAGTTTAGCTCAAGTTGTTTTGTAGGTTATGTAGCTGCGGTGTAAAGCAGCGTTATGGACAGGGGTATTTAATAAATGGCACAGGTTTTTAAGCGGGATAAGTAATTATAAAAACTAAGTAGGATAAGTAATTATAAAAACGCGCAAAACAAGTATGTGTTTAATGGGCTAAAGCTTAAACAGTAATAATATGTTTTTATTGCTTTAAAACTGAGCGCTTAAATAAACGAATGGGTATTACGGGGCTTACTTTTTACACCTTTTTGGTTTTGAAAATGTAAGCCTTTGGATAACAGCTACTACAGGGGTTTATTGATAAGTTGAATAGCGCGTTGTGCTGTAACCGGTTTTGACTTTAAAAAGCCTTGACCGTAATTACATTGAGTGCCTTGTAAAATAGTGAGTTGCTCTTGGGTTTCGATTCCCTCGGCCACTACTTCAAAATTTAATGATTGCGCTAGTGAGAGAATGGCCTCGACTAACGGGTTATTGGTTTTATTGAGGTGATCGATAAAGCTTTTATCTATTTTTAAAATATGGATAGGTAATTGGTGTAAGTAACCAAGCGCTGAGTAACCGGTGCCAAAATCATCCAAGCATAATTTCACTTTAAGTGGGGCAAGCCCTTCTATTATTTGCGTTGCTAAATCAAGGTTAGCAATAAGCCCTGATTCAGTGATTTCTAAACATAACGATCCTAAAGGCAGTTGGTATTTATTATACAATGCGTGAACTTGGGCAACAAAGTCGAGGCTAGCAAAGTGACGCGATGACACATTGACCGTTACTTTTAAAAATCGATGGCCTAATGTGTGCCAGTGCGCAATGTGTTGTGCAGCGAGGTCAAGCAAGTGCAAATCGAGGTTAATAATTTGTCCGGTGGTTTCGGCTATCGGAATAAACTCATTGGGTGGCACAAACCCTTTTTTAGGATGGTGCCATCTCACTAATGCCTCAAAGCCGACAACTTCGCTTGTCGCTATAGCAAAAATAGGTTGAAAATAAAGCTCAAATTCGTTGTGTTCAATGCCATGTTGTAAGTCGTTTTCTATATCGGCATGTGTTTTGAGCTTTTTACGCATGGTGTTATTAAAAAACTTAACCTGACCACGCCCGCTTGATTTAGCTTCGTACATAGCGGCATCGGCTTGCTGTAATAGCAAATAGGCTTTATCGTCGCTGCTTTCACTAAAGGCTATGCCAATGCTGGTTGATGCTTGTAATAAGTGACTATCAACATTTAGTGGCTTAGCAAGCGCTGTATTTATTCGTTTTAGTGCTTCGCTAACCTGGTTTCGGTGGGTGATATTTTCCATAAAAATGGCAAATTCGTCGCCACCGAGTCGTGCAAATGTATCGGTGTTTCTGACGGTGCCTTTTATGAGCTCACAAATTTTAATTAAAAAATGATCGCCAACCTCATGACCAAGCGAATCATTTATACTTTTAAATCGATCAAAATCTAAATAAAGTAAGGCATGGCTCGTGCCTTTTTTAACACGTGATAAACGCAAAATAGCATGTTTAATACGCTCAATAAGTAACGAGCGATTAGCAAGCCCTGTTAACTCATCGTGCAATGCTTTGTGTTCAAGCTCTTGCCTTGCAAGCTGCCTATCTATGGCCATACTAATTTGCCTACTTACGTAGGTTAAAAGCGCACTGTCGTGCTCGCTATAGTGCAACTTTTTATCGTAACTTTGAACAACGATTACACCGCTTATCCTATCATTCGCTTTAAAAGGTACACCTAGCCAAGATTCCGAAAGACGACCTACAAGTTTAAAGTCGCCATTGTCTATATGTTGCTGATAATCGTTTTGGTTTAATAGCAGTGCACTGTCTGATTTTAATAAATAATACGAAGCTGTATCTTTTAATTGTTCTTTTGATATTTTTTTATGTGCATGTGTTTGTATGCCTTCTTCAACAATGTAAACCAAATCGAGTATGTCTATTTGCTTATCGTAAAGAGCAATAAAAAAGTTATCAGCAGGCAGTAAGCTATTTATTATGTTGTGGAGTGATTCAAAAAAGGTATCTAGGTTACTGGCTTTATACGTTAAATTAGCTATTTGCAGTAAACTGTTTTCAAGCTTTTGGGCGTCGTTTAACTGATTTACTGTGTGCTTTAAGCTATTAACTGTGTTTACTTGATTTAGTTTTGCACTGAGCAAATGCGCAACCGTGGTTAAAATTTCCAAGTGGGCGTTTGTGAAATAGTTTTTTATTGGGTGTTCACAATCAATCACCCCTAAAACCTGATCTTTGTATATAAGTGGCACGCACAGCTCCGACTGGGCAGGGCGCTCATCAGCAATGTAGCGGGGGTCTTGCGTTACGTCACCAATAATAATAGCGGTGCCCGTACGGGCTACATAACCGGTTATACCTTCGTTAAAGCCTATTATTTTGCGCTCCGCTTGGTACTTGTCTCGCGAATGAGTTATCCCCATAGAGGCAACTTGATTGAGCAGTAGGCGCGTTTCATCAGCCAGGTAAATCACGCAATCAACAAACCCGAGGCGGTTAACTACTTGAGTGGTTACATACTCAAATAATTCTTCTAAGGTATCGAGCTGTAACAAGCTAGAAGAGAACTGATTGATTATGCTTAGCTGCTCGGTTTTAATTTCGAGCGCTTTATAAGTATCGAGGTGATTCGACATAAGGTAGTTTTATTCTTTTTATTTGTATTAGCAGTGATAAGTTAACCCAAATTTAAGGCAGGTTCAAAATAAAACGCTTAAATGGCGGTATTCGTCGTTAAACTTAAACCCAATCGTATTTTGCAGCCTCATAGAAGGGAATAAATTAGATAACACTTTACTAGATCTTCTCATATGCCTATGATCGGATAAATTCAGCCGTGGAAAAAAGTAATGAGCATTAATAGTAATTTAAAAAACACATTAACCATAACTCGTCCTGATGATTGGCATGTCCATTTACGCGATGGTGAGCAACTTAAAGATACAGTACGCGATATTAGCCGCTACATGGGCCGCGCCATCATAATGCCAAACCTAGTACCGCCAGCAACCAGCACAGATTTAGCGCTAGCATATCGAGAGCGAATTATGGCAGCGGGGCCACAAGGCAACTTTGAACCGCTAATGGTACTTTACCTAACTGATAAAACCACACCTGAAGAAATCAAAAAAGCCAAAGCAACCGGTAAAATTGTTGCTGCAAAGCTTTACCCTGCTGGGGCAACCACTAACTCAGACTCAGGGGTTACCTCAGTAAAGAATATTTATCCTGTATTAGAAGCGATGCAAGAAGTGGGCATGCTATTATTAGTGCATGGCGAGGTGACTGATTCATCAATAGATATTTTTGACCGTGAAAAAGTATTTTTAGAGACAATTTTAGGCGATGTTGTAGCAGACTTTCCAAATCTAAAAATAGTGCTAGAGCACATTACAACAAAAGATGCTGTTGATTTTGTAACAGCCGCTCCACAAAATGTAGCCGCAACGATTACCGCGCATCACTTATTGTATAACCGTAACCATATGTTAGCAGGTGGCATACGCCCACATTATTACTGTTTGCCTATCCTAAAACGTAATATTCATCAACAAGCTTTAATGGCTGCTGCGGTAAGTGGTAATAAAAAGTTCTTCTTAGGCACTGACTCAGCACCGCACTATAAAGATAAAAAAGAAGCTGCTTGTGGTTGTGCTGGCGCCTATACAGCCCATGCTGCTATTGAGCTTTACGCAGAGGCTTTTGAAGAAGCAGGGGCGCTGGATAAACTGGAAGGATTTGCAAGTCATTTTGGCCCTGACTTTTACGGCCTTGCTCGTAACACCGATACTATTACCTTAGAGAAAAGCCCTTGGCAAGTACCTGCTAGCTATACTCTTGGTGACTCGAAAGTTGTGCCTATTAAGGCAGAAGCTACAATTGACTGGCAGGTTAAATAAAGTACATTAAATGTATATTATAATAAGGCCGTATAGCTTGCTGTACGGCCTTTTTTTGCTTGTAATTTAGCCTTTGCACTCTTCTTAACGCTACTTGCAACTCTCTTTATTTGCAAAGCTGACTACCCAAACACGATTTGTTACAATTACAAGTTAAAAATTTACTGTTTATTAAGCAATTTAAGCTTTAAAAATAACCACTTATGTTTATCTCTTTAATTATCTTTGTTCTTAGCAAATAAATCTTAATTAATAGAGCCAAAAAAATATTAATGTGTTAACCTTAACTTGCTTTGAGTTTTTGCGTATTGAATTTACGGATATTGTGCTGCGTTTAAGGTTACCGGTTAGGTTAAAACTTGTTCCTGTACTATACCTCCAGAATTTTGGGCACTGACTCAGGGAGGATATAGCCATAATAATATGGCTGAATTTTAATTATTGACTTACAGGAAAATTTAGTATGTCGGTTACTGGTAAAGTAAAATTTTTCAACGAAGCTAAAGGCTTTGGTTTCATTGAACAAGAAAATGGTCCTGACGTGTTTGTACATTTCAGCGCAATCACTGGTTCTGGTTTTCGCACTCTTAGCGAAGGTCAAGCAGTGACTTTCAGCATCAAACAAGGTCAAAAAGGCCCTGAAGCTGAGAACGTAGAAGTAGCATAATTTAATTATGTGAACCTTAGTTCATCTTGGTGAAGCAGTTTTCTGTTTCACCATAATTCTTAAAAGTTCCCCTTCTTAGTTTTCATTCTCGCTCTACAGTAAAGCATTTAGTTTTGCAGTTTACCTCTCTTAATAGTTTCTACATTAAACATGCTTAGTTTTTCCTAATTAATAGCTAACTCTTCTTTGAACAACGGCGCTGTTTAATACATTAGCGAGTTGCAGCCAACGCACTCTCATCAAAATTAAACAATACATACTATGTCTCAACAAACTGTAAAATAACGGCCGTTGTAGGGGCTTTAATAGCGTTTTACTTTGGATAAGAATAATTAAAGCTTATTAACTTATTTGCAGTAATATTTATACATCCGCCACAAGGGCTTTTAAATAGCCTTATTTTTATACGATAAAGCGTAGGATTTACAAGATAAGCTGTATTTTTAGCCTAATTTAATTAAATTTAGTTCATTAATTTGTCACATATTTATTATTTTTGTTTTTTTTTAAGGTGTAATTCAGTTTTGTTGAGATGTTGCATTTTTGTTTCACGTAAGTGTCTAATTTTTAACTAGTGTTTAATTTTAAAGGGGCTATATAATACCAAGGCGTCTTGGTGGTGGTTACATTTATGTTAACGGTATTTTTTATGGTACTTTAGTTTTAGCTTTTTCACGGTATTTATTTACTTAGAATAGCTAACATCAAGTTGACAGGGCGTATTGCATTTAGCATTATTGGAGGGTTGATATCTATTAAAAGATATCAGGGTTGTCATCCTTAATCAGGTTGATAATTAAATTATAAAAGTAACATTACTTAATTGGTTGGGAACTATGTCTGTTAAAATCAGAAAGAGTCTTGTAGCATCTGCGTTGGTTGGCGCTTTTGCATTTGCAAGCAGCAATGTGATTGCAGATCCTTTGAATGACGTGCAAAAAGCAGGTCAGCAAATTCAAAAGGCTGCTGTTAAGTCTCAAACTAAAATTGACAACGTATACGGTCAAACTCAAGAGCTAATCGCTGAGTACCGTAGTATTGTTGATGAGACTGAACTTATGAAAGTGTACAACGATCACGTAGCACGTTTGGTCGCTGACCAAAATGCATCAATCGAATCGTTTGACCGTCAAATCGCTACTATCGATAACACTAAACAAAACGTTGTGCCTTTGATGTATCGCATGATCGATACGCTTGAGCAATTCATCAAAGCGGACGTTCCGTTCAATCTTGATTCTCGTCTTGCTCGTGTAGAAAGACTTCGTGAAATCATGGCTTCTGCGTCTGTAACGACGTCTGAGAAATTCCGCCAAGTTCTTGAAGCATACACAGTTGAAACTGCTTACAGCTCAGCTGTAACTGCTTCTCAAGGTACTTTAGAAGTTGATGGTAAAAACATTAACGTTGATATCGGTCGTTTAGGTCGTATCACTTACGTAGCACAATCTTTTGACTTAAAACACGCTTGGGTGTGGGACAACAACACTAAAGAGTGGAAAGAATTAGGTGAAGAATACCTAAAACCAGTTAAAGAAGTGATTCGTATGGCGCGTAAGCAAGCGACACTAGAACTTGTTAAACTACCAATCTTTGGCGCGGAGTAATCGAATAATGAAGAAACTATTTAAAGGTTTTGCTGTTGCAGCAGTACTATCTGTTTCTGCAGGTACCGCGCTTAATGCACATGCAAATACTGATGCTTTAGATAAAATTCTTGAGCAAGTAAAGCAAGAACGTATCTCTGAAGGTAAAATCAATAAGCAACGTGAGCAAGAGTTCTTATCAGAACGTGCTGACAAGCAAGCATTACTTAACAAAGCGAAAAGCCAATTAGCGTCTGAAAAAGCACGCGGTGACAGCTTAGCTAAGCAATATGCACAAAACGAAAATACATTAGCTGAAAAAGAGCAAGCGCTTCAAAACGCACAAGGTACTCTTGGTGAAATGTTTGGTGTTGTACGTCGTGCAGCGCAAGACGCTATCGGTTCTATCGAAGCTTCATTAGTAAGTGCTGAAAAGCCAGGCCGTGCAGAAGTACTTCGTTCATTAGCAGCTGCTAAAGAACTTCCAACAGTTCGTGAACTTGAAGAACTTTGGATTGCACTTCAAACAGAAATGACTGAGTCAGCAAAAGTTTCTACTTTTGAAACTGAAGTGTCAGGTCTTGACGGTAACTCTACGGTTAAGCAAGTAACACGTATTGGTAACTTTAACTTAGTTACTGACGAAGGTTACTTAATCTACTCGCCAGAGACAAAATCTATTCAGCCTTTAGGCAAACAACCTGATAGCTACATTTTAGATGGTATCTCTGCTCTTGAAGGTACTTCTTCTGATAATTACGCTGGCGTATACATTGACCCGACTCGTGGTGCAATCTTACGTATCAACACGCAGAAGAAAACGCTTATGGAATACTACGAGCAAGGTGCTGAAGTTGGTTACATCATTACAGTTTTATTAGCTGTTGGTCTACTAATCTTCTTAGTACGTTTCGTTGACTTAGCGCTTACTACTTCTAAGATCAAGTCTCAGCTTAAAAACTTGTCTACACCGAATACAAACAACCCACTGGGCCGTATTCTTAAAGTGTACCATGACAACAAGAGCCAAGACGTTGAAAACCTTGAGCTTAAACTTGATGAAGCTATCTTACGTGAAACGCCACGTGTTGAAGCTGGTATCAACATCATCAAGATTCTTGCTGCAATCGCACCGTTACTTGGTCTACTAGGTACAGTAATCGGTATGATCTTAACGTTCCAAACAATCACATTGTTCGGTACGGGCGATCCGAAGATCATGGCTGGTAACATCTCTCTAGCTCTTGTAACTACAGCGCTAGGTCTAATTGCTGCACTACCACTTATCCTACTTCATTCAATTGTTGCAGGTCGTAGTAAGTCAGTATTACATATCCTTGATGAGCAAAGCGCGGGTATCGTTGCTACTCACGCGGAGAAGGAGAAAGCCTAATGCTAGTCCTGATGGAGATATGGGAATCTATCAGGGATTTTGTTGGCACAGGCGGCCAGGTATTATACGTGGTCGCGATAGCACTCTTTCTTATGTGGGTTTTAATGATTGAGCGCTATTGGTTCCTACTTGCTGAATTTCCTCGTTTAACGAAGGATATTGTAGCAAAGTGGGATGCCCGCCAAGACACTACGTCTTGGTACGCACACAGAATCCGTGAAGCATGGATTTCTGAAGCGTCTGAAAAATTAGATCAGCGTATGTTGTTGATTAAAACATTAGTAGCTGTTTGTCCTTTAATAGGCTTACTTGGAACTGTAACGGGTATGATCGCGGTTTTTGAAACTATGGCAACCCAAGGTACTGGTAATGCACGTTTAATGGCATCAGGTATTTCAATGGCAACAATCCCAACAATGGCTGGAATGGTTGCGGCACTATCTGGAGTTTTCTTTAGCTCACGCCTTGAGGCAAGAGCGAGAATGGTGAAAGCCAAACTTGTAGATAGCATGCCTCATCACTAGAGAGAGAATTAAATATGGCACGTAAACAACGTTTTCGTGAAGAAGAAGAAGCAGCGGTAGATATGACGCCAATGCTTGACATCGTATTTATCATGCTTATTTTCTTTATCGTAACTACATCGTTCGTTAAAGAGGCTGGTATCGAGGTCAATAAACCTAAAGCGGCCCAAGCTACGAAGCAAAAAAATGCTAACATTTTTGTTGCTATTCGCAGTGATGGTGCTATCTGGATTGATAAACAGCAAGTTGATGTTGAACGTGTTTCAGCAAAAATCGAAAGTTTATTAGCAGAACAACCTACTGATGTTGTGATTTTGCAAGCTGATAAAGAAGCAAAACACGGCGTAGTGGTTAAAGTTATGGACCAGATCAAAGCGACAGGTGATAACCTGAGAATTTCAATAGCTGGAGATCAGTAATGATTCGTTTTCTGTTTTCACTGATTGCAGGTGGGGCAGTTACTTTCGGCTTGTTCTACTTCATGGCTTACCTCATCTCTGGTGGGGCTGACCGTAATACTGAACAAAAAGAGCAGATCATAGTCGAAATAATGACGAATCCGCCTGAATCTAAGGTGCAGGAGAGGAAGCGTGTTCCGCCTCCGCCTCCGCCACCGCCAAAGCAGCCGCCTAAACCGCAGCCGCCACAGCCGGAGAATAACAATCCTAACCCTGGTGCTATGTCATTTAACATGGGTAGCATTGATGTAGGAAGTTCGGCTGGTGGACTAAGTGGTCCAGGTGCATTTGGACGAGATGGTGATGCGACACCTATCGTTCGTATTGAACCAAAATATCCAACGCAAGCAGCGCGTGATGGTAAAGAAGGTTGGGTACAACTTTCGTTCACAATTGATGAGTTAGGTGGCGTAACTGACGTTCAAGTTATTGACGCAGAACCAAAACGTATCTTTGACCGTGAAGCTAAACGTGCACTGCGCAAGTGGAAATACCGTCCTAAAATTATTGACGGTAAACCACAGAAACAAGTTGGTTTACAAGTTCAACTAGACTTTAAACTTAACCAAGGCTAAGGAGGCGAGTAATGAGAAATTTATCTAAAGTAACTGCTCTTGCAATTCTTATGTCTGTGTCAGGTGCAGCTATTACTGCACCTGTATTAGCAGCGCCGGATTACGCTAAAATTGAAGAGCGTAAAAAAGCCAAGACTAAAATCATGGGCGAGCGTACTGGTAAAAAGGTAATTAAAGCGTTTGACTTGTACAATGAAGACAAAATTGATGAAGCAATTGCCTTGTTAAAAGAGATTGACGCATCTAACGACTTTGATAAAGCGACTGTAAATCGTTACCTAGGTAGCATGTACGCGCAAAAAGAGAAGTACGATGAAGCGATTAAATACTCTAGACAAGCGGTTGCCCCTGATATTTTAAACTTCGCAGATCACGAGCAAACTTTAAAGCTATTAGGTGATTTATACGCAGGTACTGAAAAGTTCCAAGAAGCCAAAAAAGCTTATACTGCTTGGATGGACTTCACCGGCGAAGAAGACCCTAAAGTGTACACTCGTATTGCGCAAGCTAACTATCAGTTAGGTCAGTTTCGTGATGTTTTTGAACCTGCCGACAAGGCAATCTCATTACAAAAGGAGCCTAACAAGGCGCCTTACCAATTAAAATTAGGTTCTTACTTTGAACTTAAAGATTACGCCAACATGGTGAAAATTGGTGAAGAGATTGTACGAGTTTGGCCTGATGACAAAAAAGCCTGGGTTAGTTTAGGTAAATATTACCTACAAACCGAAGACTACGCCAAAGGTCTAGCGACCATGGAAGTAGCATTCAAAAATGGCTATTTTGAAGCGGAAGTAGATTACAAAGTACTTTCTAACTTTTACTCTTTAAACGAAATTCCATTTAAAGCGGCTAAAACCCTTGAAAATGCGATTAAAGAAGACAAAGTTAAGCGTACTAAGCAAAACGTTAACGCAATTGCTAGTAACTACCACCGTTCTAAAGACATCGAAAAAGCTGCAAAGTACTACGAAGAAGCTGCTAAATTTGATGACGATGCAGAGCTTTACCGCAAAGCAGGTTCGTTACTTTTACAATCTGAAAACTTTAGTGCTGCTGTTGTTCGTTTGAACAAAGCGTTAGAGCTAGGCTCTGACAAAAAAGGCACCATTTATTCAGATTTAGCTGAAGCGTATTACTACCAAGCTAAATACAAGCAAGCTTATGCTGCTATTACTAAAGCAATGGATGACCCACGCACACGCAAGTTTGCTAAAGGTTGGTCTACATTTATTAAAGATAAAGCCGCTCGCAACGGTGTTAAAATTTAACTTTAATTTGTTTTAGCAATTATATAAAAAGCCCCTATGGGGCTTTTTTTATTGGAATTTATAATGAATAAAACGCATCTTTTGTCTGTCCTATTAAGTCTGTTTTTGGTTGCTTGTTCAAAACAACCACTGCCTTTTGAATCTTATGATGCTGCGCAGCAAAGTATCAAAAGTTTGAATACGGCGCTTAAGCCTGTCGGCGCTGCAGATGTATCCATTGAACAAGTATTGCCTTTTTCTTCAGCGTATTTATCGCTTCGTCATCAGATGTATCAGCGCCTACAAACAATGACTCTTTCAAACGCGCAAACGCAGCAGCTAAATTACTTAATTATTGCTGAGCGTTTTCCTGAGCGCTTTTTCAGCTGGCCAGCACAGGTGAATGTGTTGGACAATCTATTATCAGCGAAAATGCAAAGTACTAATTCTAAACAGGTAATTGAGTGGCTTAAGTTCACTCAAGATCAATTAGACAGTGCGCTGCAAAGCAATTTAAGATTAAACAAGATTGAATTAAGCCTCCTGCAGGGTTACTTACAAACGGCATTATTAAAACACGCTAACGCAAACGGTTTAAAAGCTCAGATTGTCGAGTTTCATGATTACTTGGCCCAGTACAAACCAAGGGGCAGCATTGGCTTACGTGGACTTGCTAATGGCAGTGAATGGTATCAAAGTAAACTAAATTACTTCAGTGGGGTAGTTAAGTCGCCTTTGCAATGGGTTGATACTATCAATCAGCATCTTCAAATGAACTCGCACACTGCACCTAATTTGAGCTATAACGAGCATCATCGTACTTCGTTTATAAGCCAATATTTAAGCAAGGCGCCAAAAGTAAAAGGGATTGATTGGCAAACTGATTACATGCTATTGCCCGCTATGGCTAAAAAAAGCCATTTAAGTCCCGAAGATAAAAGGCTAATGCTTGCGCTAATGGAAACCGATGTCGGTGTACACTACCATGCATGGACTTTATCTCAGGCAAAAGTGAACTTAGTAAAACGGTTAGCTATTTCACAGCGCGATGCGCAGTATTTAGTTGAAGATAGTGTACTTTATCCTGGCCAGGCTTTTAGTTTTGCTGGGCAATTATTAACGCTTTAAGCGCTTATGTTCGCTTAGCGCACATTTCACAGCGCTGTGTAGCAGGGTCTTGTTTGAGCAAGTGCTCTGCAATTGCTTCTTCGCAGTCGCAGCAATAACCGTATTGACCAATATCAATCTGGCTTATTGCTGCTTCCAACTTTGCCAATCTATTCACTAAGGTTTGATATTCAGGGCCTAAGTTATAAGTGGCAGTATCAAGCCATTCATTGTACTGGCTTGTCAGTATAACGTTACGTAGCTTAAGATGAGCAGGATGGGCAGACTGATTCAGCATTGCTAATATGGCTGATTTAACGTGAGCTATTTCACTGTGCAGTTGTTGCTGATAAAGCATATTGGTATAACCTTCATTTAGCGTTTCGTTATACCGGTATTATCTGAGCTGTGCTGATTATACGTTATGATTTGAATCAAGTTGCGGAGACTTAGCGTATTTTTTTAAAACCTGCGCGACCTCTCCTTTTACTTTAAGACGTCTTATTTCATCAAAGAGTGTAATGGCTTGAGGGTATTGACGTTTAAGGTAACCTAGCCATTGCTTAGTACGAGAGGCAAAGTATTTTTCATCTTGTGCAGGGTCCTGATGAACAGCTGAATGAATCAAATGATAAATTATATGCTCCCACTCTAGGCCGTTATATTGTTCATTATTAACATGTGCTTTAATTTTTTTCGCTAAATCAGGGTGAGAAAGCGCACCGCGTCCTAGCATTAAATCGCTACACTGACTTCGGGTTTGGCAAAGTAGCGCATCTTCCACTTGCCAAATTTCACCGTTGGCAACCACTGCGATGTTTTTTCCTTTTATCAGCGGGGGGATTTTTTCCCAATAAGCAGGTGGGCTATAACCATCGCGCTTGGTACGTGCATGTATAGCAATACTATCTGCTCCGGCACTTACAACGGCATCTACAATTTCTTGGCTATTGCTATCATCGTCAAAGCCTAATCGTATTTTTGCACTTACTTGGTGTTTACTATCTACCGCATCCCTTACCGCTTTGATTATGTGATACATATGATCAGGGTCTTTAAGCAGTACAGCTCCCCCGCGGCTTTTATTTACCGTTTTTGCAGGGCAGCCAAAATTAAGATCTATACCGTGGGAGCCTAAATCAATCGCTCTGACGGCGTTTTCAGCTAAAACGTCTGCCACTTGTCCTAATAGCTGTACGCGCACAGGAGTACCTGCTTTGGTTAAACCGTTATTATTGAGTTCAGGGCAATAGCGATAAAAGACTTTTGCAGGTAAACGCCTATCAATCACTCTAACAAATTCAGTTACGCATAAGTCAAAGCCACCAATATCGGTAAGAAGTTGGCGCATTTTAAAATCAACAACACCTTCCATAGGCGCTAAAACAAGTTTCATAGAGTATTTTGACTGAAAAAACGGATGCGTAGTGTACCCGCAAAGTGTGGTTTGATAAAACTTAAATTACTGTCCATATTTGTTTGTATATATTTAAAAGTAAAAAAAATGAAAATAAATGAAAGTTTTTATCTGTTAGCGGGTCTATTTAATTATACAAGCAACGCATAATTGACAATAATTAGTTTGCGTTATCTTAATACACACTTATACAAGAGAGTCATGCAATGAATACAGTAAAGAAAAACTCAATCGCGTTAACCTTAGGTGCAGTAGTTGTTGGCTCTGCAAGTTTTGCCTCTGCAGATGCACAAGCCAACCCATTTGAATTTCAACAGCTAGTAACCGGATACCAACTTGATGCCGCAGAAGGCAAGTGCGGTGAAGGCAAATGTGGCGGCGACGCAAAAGGTAAAAAAGAAGGTAAGTGCGGCGAAGGCAAATGTGGCGGCGACGCAAAAGGTAAAAAAGAAGGTAAGTGCGGCGA
>NZ_LKDU01000038.1:0-36757 GCF_001401855.1 Pseudoalteromonas sp. P1-7a
AAACCCAACACCACAACTCCATTACTCACTCTTTATATAAACCACCACACCAGCTTATTTAAACACGTAGGTCGGATAAGCGAAGCGCCCTCCGAAAAGGCTAGTTAATTTCTTCCCCGCAGTGATAGCATTTATTTTTTGGTAGACGATAGTTAGTAGCTGATTGCATTACCTGGTTTTTCTTGCAATTTGGGCAAAAGTAATTAATAACATTCACAATTAGCGCGATTGTAAAAATAAAGCTTCCTATATAAAACGGGTTGGCATAAAAATGCTCACTCGCAGGTGAAAACTGAAAGCCAATAATACATATAATCAATGCGACTAAATACACTCTAAACTTGATTGCCTTACTCAAAGTTAACTCCTTCTATTGTATTTTATTTTTTATTACATAGTTAGGTTGATAACAACTTAATTTTAAACAGAGAACTCTTATTAAACTACCAATACATCATTTTGAAATGTTAAAAAAAAGGGGGTTGTACTGTTATTCATTTATCAAGTGCAGCCAATCTGTGATACGGTATTTAGTCAACTTAATAAAAGGATTTAGTTATGGAGCTTCTTAGTTTAATACTCGCATTTATAGTTTTAATCATTTGTTTTAGCTGGTACAGCACGGTTAAAAACCTAAAGCAGCAATCTAAAAAAAGTATAGATTCATTGAATGACAGGCTTGATGTGTTAAGAGCAGAAATTAAGAACACATCAATTAAAAATAAAGAGTTACTTGATAAATACAGCCCAATTATTCAAGTAGAAAACTATATTAAAGACCTTCTAGAAGAAGCTGAGTTGGAAGCAAAGACTATAAAACAAAATGCAATGGATTTAGCGAATGACATTGAACTAGATGCTGTTACTACAAGAGAAACCCTAAAAGGGTATAAAGCTGAAGGGAACCAAAAGCTTAAAGAAGCAAAAGAAGAAGCTGAGAAAATTCGCCTTGAGGCTAATCAAGAGGCAGATCGAATTACATCATTTGCAGTTCAGCAAGCTAAAGAAATTGCTGGTGATGCTTACGAGGCTAAAGAAAAAGCAGATATCTATGAACAAGCAATTAAAGCTATGCGAAATACTATCGATGGCTATAAAGATGACTACATAATACCAAACCATTCAGTTTTAGATGATTTAGCTGATGAATTTAGCCATAAAGAGGCTGGAGCCGAGTTGAAATTGATACGGCAAAATATTCGTCAAATGGTTAAAGATGGTTTTGCAGGTGATTGCGATTATGTCGAGCAGCATAGAAAAACCTACGCAATACATTTTGTGGTTGATGCTTTTAACGGCAAAGTAGATAGTGCATTGTCAAAGGTAAAACATGACAACTTTGGCAAGATAAACCAAGAAATTTTAGATGCATTTGCCTTAGTAAATCACAATGGCGTACCGTTTCGGAAAGCGCGGATTAATGAAAAGTATTTAAACGCACGTTTAACAGAGCTTAAGTGGGCGGTAGCCGCTAGTGAACTTAAAAGAATTGAACGAGAAGAACAAGCTGAAATTCGGGCACAGATACGAGAAGAAGAAAAAGCGCTGCGAGATATCGAAAAAGCAAGAAAAGAAGCTGAGAAGGAAGAAAGATTAATTCAAAAAGCGTTAAAAAAAGTTAGGGAAGAACTTTTAGCTGCCAATGATGAACAAAAAGCTGACTATGAAGCAAAGTTGTTTGATTTAGAAAATCAATTAAAAGAAGCTGAGGATAAAGGGCAAAGAGCGATTTCTATGGCACAACAAACTAGACGTGGTCATGTTTATGTTATCAGTAATATTGGTAGTTTTGGTGAAGAAGTATTTAAAATAGGTATGACTCGAAGGTTAGAACCAATGGACCGTGTTAAAGAGTTGGGAGATGCATCTGTTCCATTTTCTTTTGATGTTCATGCAATGATATTTAGTGAGGATGCACCAACTTTGGAAAAAGAACTTCATCGTCGTTTCGATTTATGCTCAGTGAATAAGGTTAATTCTAGAAAAGAGTTCTTTAAAACCACGATATCTGAAGTGAAACAAGCTGTAGAAATGAGTGGTATTTTAGATGTTCACTGGACGCTGAAAGCAGAAGCTGCTGAATATCGAGAAAGCCTATCTATAGAGAAAAGTATGCAAGAAAACGCTATTGCATAATTGAACCCAATAATTCATACAGTGTTGATTCAAATAACACTATATGAATTAAATACTCCTTCCAACTATCATCACAAAACGTAATCATAAATATCATATTTGATAATTTTTTGTCCTCACTATATTCATTTATTATGGCTAATTAATCCCCTTTAATTACTTTTAACGCCCTTGCCGTTAAGGAATATGCCATGAATAAAAAAGAGTTAAACCGTAGAGACTTTATGAAGTTATCGGCAGCAGGGTTGGGTGCTGCGGCGCTGCCTATGCTGTTTACTAGTTTAAATGCTAATGCCAACCTGCAAGCGGTTGGTAAAGGCGAGCAAGCAAATGGCTTACCTGCTTCACGCATGCCTTATCCGCGTACGTTTTCGCATATAGGTGTGTCAGTACCAAACTTAGAGCAAGCCGTTAAGTTTTACACTGAGGTGTTGGGCTGGTATTTAATTATGAAGCCTACAAAAATAACAGAAGATAAATCACCAATAGGTGAAATGTGCACAGATGTATTTGGTGCGGGGTGGGGCAGCTTTAAAATAGCCCATTTATCAACAGGTGATAAGGTGGGCGTTGAGCTATTTGAATTTAAAAATCAGCAAAACCCTAAAAATAATTTTGAATATTGGAAAACAGGGATATTTCATTTATGCGTTCAAGACCCTGATGTAGAAGGGCTTGCTGATAAAATAGTGGCGGCGGGCGGTAAAAAGCGTATGAAAGCGCCGCGCTATTATTACCCAGGGGAAAAACCATACCGCATGATTTATATGGAAGACCCGTTTGGCAATATTTTAGAAATTTATAGCCACAGTTACGAGCTTATATATTCGAGTGGCGCTTATGGTTAATTAATTATGTAACGTGCAACCGTACTTAAAAAACGTCAATAAAAAAGCGTTGCTCAAGAGCAACGCTTTTTTACAGCTTATAGCTTACTTATTCTGCTGCTAAGTAATCTAAAACCACTTGATGGTGATCTTTAGTTTTAAACTTATCAAATAAGTGTTTAATTTTACCGTCTTGGCCTACTAAAAATGTTAGGCGGTGAATACCATCGTATTCTTTACCCATAAACTTTTTGTAGCCCCATACACCAAATGCTTCAGCAATGGCGTGATCTTCATCGGCTAATAAATCAAAATTAAGCTCTTTTTTAGTTTCAAAGTTTTTAAGGCGCTTAATTGGATCTGGGCTAATACCGACAACACGGGTGTTAAATTTAGCAAGTTCGTTTTGTTGGTCACGTAAGTTCTCGGCTTGTACCGTACAGCCCGGTGTAGAGGCTTTTGGGTAAAAGTACACCAGTACTTGTTGCTCTTTTAACAGCTCGCTTAATGTGACTGTTTCGTCGTTTTGGTTTTGTAAGCTAAATTCGGGTGCTGTATCACCGGCTTGTAGTGGACTAATTTTGTTCATGCTGTGCTCCTTAGCGAATACGTTTAAAAATATAATCTACGTTAAGAGTGTGCGAAAGGTTTTCAAAGGTCACTTTAAATTGGTCTATATCAACTTCAACAGGGATATTAAACTCAATTTCGCAGCGCATTTTTGTGTCAGTTTCTTCATCGTAGGTGTCTGACTTTAATGAGCAAATGCTAATGTGGTGATCGGCAAAAAAACGCGTTACTTTACTCAGTGTGCCAGGTGTGTCTATCCCTGTGTATTCAAGGGTGTAGCCTGCGCAAAATTCACTCTCGGTGTGGCGAGTGGTGCTGCGCTTCATCATGGTGAGTAGGCCAAGCTCCATGCCTTTAGTGGGCAAGGTATGCTCTATGCGGCTAATGGCCGACATATCGCCGCTTAGCAACATGGTGAAGGTAAATTCGCTGCCTAAAATGGCTATTCGGCTATCTATAATATTGCAATGACAATCACTTACAAGTTGTGTAAGTTCACTTACAATTCCCGGTCTATCTTCGCCAATAGCGGTTAAAACAATTTGATGATTTGAAAATGCAGTCATGAAGTTTAATACCTACGTTTTTTGAATTATAACAACCGAGTTGATATAGCCCGTTACACCTACAATACGATGCACGGCGGCGAAGTTTAACACAAAAAACAGCCTAAACTACATAGGTGCTTAATTAAAGGCGCTTTAAAACGTTGTGTTCCTTGTTTTTACTGGCACAGGAAAGTACCATAGCTTAAATTTGTCTTTTTGCTGTGATTGATTTTATAACACCTAGGTGTGAACTTTATTGCAATTAGACAGCCAAATAATAAATGTAAAGTTAATGTTGATTTTACACTGAACCAAATTCGGTATTACCCACTCATATACGTGTAAAACAATTAAAGGGTATGCTAAGGAGAAATATCTGTGCAGTATTGGATCCCAAAAGCACTTGCAGTGAGTGTATTGGTAAGTTTATCAGGGTGTAATGTTTTTATTAATGAAGCGCACAACGAACGCAATTATCGCACCCATGAAGGTGTTAAAACCCCGCCATCGTTATCTCAACCAGCGCAAGATCCTGTTTATAAAATGGATGTGGGCCAATACGATAACAACCCAGAGGCAACAAACTATCGTCCACCAGCACAGGTTTTAACTGTTGCTAAAGGTAGCTGGGTAGAAGAAGGCGACAAACAAGCGCGTATTTATTTTGATAAAAACGATGGCATTGTTGATTTAGATGAATTTGTATGGGATTCAATTAAAGCGGTTATTGCCGAAAATAATGCAACAACCACAAAAGAAGATAAGCTACTTGGTATTATCGAAACCGATTGGTACGCCATAATCAAAGCTGAAGAGAGCTGGTTGTGGGATGATGAGGTAAGCGAAAACCTGGAGCGCTTTAGATTCACAATTGAAGAAAAATCGCATCAGCGTACTGCTTCGCTACGCGCTGAACTTATTGACTTTAAAGGTGATGACACATTAACTGATTTACTTAAGCAGCAATTAGAAGTACGTGCACTTAACCAAGTTGTAGCTGAGTTTGACTATCGTTATCGTCAACTAGAAGTAGAAAACCGTAAGCGCCAAGGTATTATTTCTTTAGAAATGGGCTTTGATAATAAGGGCAATGCTGCACTTGTTACTGAGCAATCATACGATGCAGTATTCGATCGCTTCTCAGGCTTTTTAGAGCGCCTATCGTTTACTATTGTTGAGATTAAAACCGATACCGGCTTAATAACTGCCGACTACAACAAGCCAGAGAGCAGCGTATGGGATTCTATTTGGGGCGATGACGTTGCGCAGCTTCCTATTGAAGAAGGCCAATACCAAATTTTAGTCAGCAAAACTAAAGAAGGCGGTACAAGCTTAACCTGGATGGATGATAAAGGCGAAACACTCGAACCTGGCACCATGAATGGCTTACAACAAGCGTTAGAAGCAGCACTTATTCAGCGCGGCATCAAAATTTAATAATTAATAATAAGTTTTTACTACAAAAAGAGCGCTTTGCTCTTTTTGTAGTTTTTATGGATTAAAAAATATGTCTCAGTTACCTCCTCGCGGGCACTATACGTGGCGCACTTGGTTTACTTTTTTAGTACCGTCGTTAATTGGTGTGTTTTTATTTATGACACCCATTCCTACCGCCGACGGAATGACCATTCCTATTGCGTTAATGGCTAAAGGCGTGCAAGCGTTGATGTCTGGTTCAGCGCAAGCAATTATTACCTTAATTATTTGTATTACTGGCGTTATGTCGGTGATCACTAAAGTATTTAAACCCGCCGCTATTTGCCAATCACCCCTGTTAAAACATTTATTTGATGTAAGTGTCGTGTGGTTAGTGGTGCGTTTATTTGGTATGGCGTTTGTGCTAATGACCCATTTAGGGTTAGGTAGCGAGGCTATTACCTCAGCAAACACAGGCGCTTTAGTATTAAACGACTTATTACCTGTTTTGTTTTCGGTATTTATACTGGCCGGTTTATTACTGCCTCTACTAATAAACTTTGGGTTATTAGAACTTGCTGGCACCATGCTTACCAAGGTAATGCGCCCTGTATTTGGTGTACCTGGGCGAAGTGCGGTTGACTGTACTGCGTCATGGTTAGGTGATGGCAGTGTCGGTATTTTAATGACCGCAAGGCAGTACGACCAAAAGCATTACACGCAACGCGAAGCCGCTATTATTGGTACTACGTTTTCGGCAGTTTCAATTACCTTTAGCTTAGTGGTTTTAGGGCAAGTTAAATTAGAGCACTTATTTGCCCCATTTTATGCCACCGTATGTTTAGCTGGTGTGGTTGCCGCTATTATTGTGCCGCGCTTACCACCACTTTGCTTTAAAAAAGATTTGCTTATTGATGGCAGTGAGCCAAATCGCGATGCCGAGACTATCCCAACGGGTAAAAGCTTAGTAGGGCACTCGCTTGATGTTGCATTAGCTAAAGCCAATAACTCATCAGGTTTTAAAGGTACCTTAAAAGAGGGCGTACATAATGCCCTTGATATGGTGTTTGGTGTACTGCCTGTAGTTATGGCGGTGGGTACATTTGCACTTATTATTGCAGAGTACACGCCGGTATTTCAGTACTTAGGTATGCCGTTTGTGCCATTTTTAGAATGGTTACACGTCCCCGAGGCACAGGCTGCGGCACAAACGATTATGGTGGGATTTGCCGATATGTTTATTCCGTCAATTTTGGCAGCAGGCACCATTGAAAGTGATGTAACGCGCTTTATTATTGCTGCAATGAGCGTAACTCAGCTAATTTACATGTCTGAGGTTGGCGCACTTTTACTGGGTAGTAAAATACCGGTAAACATTGTTGAGCTGTTCGTTATATTTATTTTGCGTACGCTTATTACACTGCCGGTTATTGCCTTAATGGCGCATTGGTTAGTTGGCTAGTAGCGTATTTTAATCAAAAAAAGCCCCGATTTATCGGGGCTTTTTTGTGGCTAGTTATTTCAATTTAGCTTAATACTTAACATGATTAAGTAGCAAATTGATACTAGATGCAAATGAAGGTTAAAAACGCCTTGCCACCGAAAGAGTTAAAAAGTTTAAACCCGGGTTAGGGGCTTTAAATCCGGCGTTTGAGTAATGAATAACCCGAAGCGCTACGTTAGTGTAGCCAAAGTCTGCAACTAGGCCTATGCGGTCTTCAAATTGGTAGTGAGTACTAATGTTTTTGCCCGCAAATTTAGTTTCATCAATAAGCGATACACCAATACCTGCTTCAATATAAAACGGGGTATTGTGAAAACTAAAAGCAGGAAACTGCAGCACAGGCGACATAGCCAGCACAAGATTAGATTGCGAGTTGTCACCATGGCGGTACTGCCACATATTAACGCTGGTTTCAAAATAAAAGCGCGCATCGCCCACTAAGTTTTGCAAACTCGCAGCGTGATATTGATAAGCTAGCTTAATACCATTTACGTTGCCTTCGCCTTTGAGCATATCTACGGCGTAACCATGATTAGACTGCGCAAATACAAAGTTACCCCATACAGAAATAATTAAAAATAAAGTAATAGTGAAAGTTTTATATACCGTTTTCATAACTGCCAAATTGGTGTGTGAGTCGAATGAGTAATTAAATGATAAGGGCGGGTTATTTACATTTTCAATGAGGACAAAATACCGCTTGTTTATGGGGTGTTAACAAGGGATGCTTAACTGACTGAAATTAAATAGTTTATTTTATTGGTGCTGTTTTGGCATTAATTAGGTGCATTTTTGTGTCTTTTTTTGTGATTTAAAATCGCGTAATTTAGCCACATCTTAATCACACACATGGTCACGCTCATGAAACTTTTTAACACTATTTTTATTGCTGCTGCCTTTTTTAGCAGCGCGTTATTTGCGCAAACTGCGCAGTCACCGCAACATATGCTTGAGGGCGTTGCCGATACGCTTTTTAGCGATATTGCAAAAGTAAATGCACAAGGTGATGCAAGCAAAGCCGATATGGCGCGCATTGTAGAGACGCGTTTAATGCCAAACATAGATATTAAGTTTGTGTCGTTTAAATTGCTTGGAAAACACATAAAAGGCATTGAGCGTGAGCAAGCTGTACGCTTTATTGATGCAGTAGAGCATTATTTAACAGGTACTTACGCAGGTGCGCTTATGAAGTACACCGGACAACAAGTAGTCTTTGAACAAGATACCGCTAAAAGCGACTCTGAGTACGCCACGGTTAAAACGCAAATTATTGAGCCAAATGCGCCCGTGATTGATCTGCATTTTAAGCTGCGCCAAGGTAAGGACCAGCAATGGAAAGTATACGACATTGTTGCCGAAGGTATTTCGCTATTAAGTGCTAAGCAAAAAGAGATCATTCAACGTATTTCTGATGTCGGTTTAGAGCAAGTAATTACTGAACTAAACAATAAATAGTTCCTCCCTGATTAAGACCCCCTCCAACCACAAAAGCAGCCGCACTTGAGTGTATTGGCTGCTTTTATATTTTCTTAATATTCATCTACTTTAAGCTCACAGCAAAAAAAAGGTGTGATAGAATATCACCACGTCGATTAAGCGTGGTGTCAGCTAAAAACTGCTATAACTGACCCCTCATCAAGCTACACTGGAGTTGTGCTGTTTTAATGGAAAATGTACTGATTTGGCCAAAGGAATACCCATTACTTATTAAAGGACTTGTAGAACAAAACGGTGCCTTTATTTTAGATGCTTTAGAAGCTTGGCCTGCATGTCGTTCTACTATTGAAGATGACGGTGTATGCACCACTGTGCTACCACCCATTTACTATTTGATATGGTTAACCCCGCTTGAACCCTTTGAAGAGTGTTATTTTCAGCATATTAGTGAATATGATGAAGATGCGCATGCTTACATTGCTGCTGTTAAAAATCATTATTTAGATAACGAATACACCAACGAATCCATGGCGTTAATGCTGTGCCAGCGCTTAGAAAAATACGCCAGTGTGGCGGCGCAAAATGCTCTTGATACGCCGCTTTCTTTGTTTAGCTTATTATTTAGTAAACGTTATTTTTCATTAATTGAACATGCCCTAAACAGTGGCAGTAAATTAAGTGCACACGACACACTGGCACTGTGGCAAGAGGTCGATTTTAGAGACCGTTTAAGCGCTTTTTTACCCGAATCGGTCGCGGATTTAAATGAGCTTACAGAACTTGCCAGCCAAAAAGTAGCAAACGGTAAAGACTATTTTACGCTGTTAACGCAAGTGTCGCCTGAGGTTGATTCTATAGTATTGCTTGAAAAAGCATTACTAGCTCATTTAAGCCAAAAAGGTGCTAAGCAAACCATGGCTATGCGTTTTATCGAGCAAGGCGCTACCGGTACCTTGGCCGATGAAAACAATAAAACAGCCTTTATGTGGGCGGCCGAAAAAGGCTATGTAAACGTAATAGAAACCCTGCTGGCAAAACAGGATCTAAAAGCGCAAGATACGTTAGGCAATACAGCCTTGCACTATGCGGTGTTAGCCAAAAATGAAACCCTTATGGTGCTATTACTAAAAGCAGGTTACGACTTTAGAGCACGAAATAACGAGGGCCTAAGTTGTTATCGGTTAGCGGTAAGTGTTAAAGCAACCAATTTAGTTAAATGCCTTGAGCGCGACTTTGGTATAAAAGAGCTTTCGCCTGAAGGGCAGTTTAACCGCATTAAAAAGGTGCATGCCTTACACGCCATTGTGACTATTTTATTCCCACTTCAGCTCTATTTCTTTTTTGATGAAAGCATTGCTATTAAAAGTGAGCTGACTTTAATTTTTACACTGATTGCATCGGTGTGTTTTTTCTTTGCGGCAAGCTTAAAACGCTGTGCGCTTTATCCTCATATAAAGCACCCGTGGGGATTATTTGTTCTGCGTGTTTTTTCGTTATTGAGCTTAATAGCTCAGCTTGGATTAGCCAGTATCGTTGCACTTGCTGCGCTGAGCGAATTGGTATAAGGCTTAGCAAACTAAAAGCTTAAAAAAACGCGCTTACATTGTTATGTTAAGCGCGTTTTTTGTAGGTATAAGCTGTTATTTCAGCTTAAATAATTTATTTTGCGAAATTAGTATTATTTAGTATATTCGTTGGCGGCTTTTTCTTCTGCGAGCTCTTCTTTAAGCTTACGTATTTTTAAGCCTTGTTCTTGTCCACGGTGCCTTGCGTAATAGGTGCAGCCTACAAACATCGCTGAGGCAAACACAAGCTCTAATAACACCCATATTAGCTCATCAGGCGCAGCCCATAGCATGGTTAAACCGTGTATAAAGTACAGCATAACAACAAAGTTGGCCCAAGCGTAAGTGTAAGTATTGTCTTTAATAAAGCCTCTAAGGGGTAATAGTAAAGGTATAATAGGCACAAACAACGATACAAAACTTGCGTTGCCGTTTAGTGGCGGGACAAAGTACATCCACAAAGGTAATAAAAGTAATAAACCCACATAGCCAAAAATAGCAGTACGCTGAAACTTTACAGTAATTGGCTTTTTAGCTGGGGTGTTTGCAGTATTCATTGAAGTTTGCTCGCAATGTGAGTAAGGCGTTTACCAACGCTTTGGCATATTTTAATTTCATCTTTACTTAATGTATTTGTATTACTGCTGCCAGCGACATGGCTTGCTCCATAAGGAGTACCACCGGTTTGCGTGGCTAGTAACTCAGGTACTTCGTAAGGTACCCCTAATAACATCATGCCGTGGTGTAGTAGTGGTAATGATAAGTTAAGTAAGGTGGCTTCATTTCCGCCATGCATACTGCTTGAGGACGAAAATACACAGGCTGGCTTATCTATTAATTGACCTTTTAGCCACAGATCGCTGGTGGTTTCCCAAAAGGTTTTTGCCTGCGATGCCATCATGCCAAAGCGGGTAGGGGTGCCAAAAGCAAGGCCGTCACAATTTATTAAATCATCTTTGGTGATAACAATATCGTGCGGGTTTTTAGCTACAAAAGTGCGCAGCAAAGCGGTTGCACCTTGTTGCTCTATTGACTCTGCTATTTCATGGGCCATGGCTTCAACCGACCCATGGCTTGAGTGGTATAGCACCACAATTTGGGTGCTCATTATAATACGCTTAATACGTTTTCAGGTGGGCGACCCAGCGCGGCTTTATTGTTGTTTACAACAATTGGGCGTTCAATTAATTTTGGGTTTTCTACCATTGCAGCGATTAATGCAGACTCGCTGTTTTCTTCTTTTAAGTTAAGCGCTTTGTATGCATCTTCTTTTGTGCGCATCAGCTGGCGTGCTGAGCTAAAGCCTAGTTGTCCTAAAAGCTCTGTAATTTGTTCATGGTTAAGCGGTGTTTTTAAATACTCTACTACGCTGGGAGTTACATTATTTTGCGCAAGTAATGCTAAGGTTTCACGCGACTTTGAACAACGCGGGTTATGATAAATAGTCACTGACATACAATTAATTCCAAAATGTAATTTGCCACTATTTTAGGGCAAGCGCTTGCAGACTTAAAGTCTTGCAAGCTCTTTTTGTAAACGGCGATACTGAGTAAGCAAGGCTTTTAAACGTTGCTGTTTAACCAGCTCTGTGGGTTCTACGAAGTTAAGCGCTTTTTGGATTTCGTCTGCGGCTTTAATGTAAGCACCATATTGGGAAAGCACATCTGCATTGGCTTCGTGATAAGCAGCGAGCTTGTCTTGTTTTTTGTAGGCGTCGGCTAAAAGCTGTTTGCCTAAGTTATGGTCGGGCTTTTCAAGTAAAAAACTTTTTAAAATGTTTTCCGCTAATTCAAACTGCTCAGCCTCTAATGCCGCATTTGCATAGTTTAAAGTAATAACTTGGTTGTTAGGGCGATAGTCGTTTAGTTCAGCCAAAAACGTTACAGCTTCGTCGGCTTTTTTTTGCGCTATGAGTAAATCGGTATGGGTATCAATATAAAATAAATTTTTAGGGTTTTGCGCAAGCAGTGGCTCTAATATTTCTGCGGCTTCATCGAGTTTGTCTTGGTCAAGCAGGCTTATACCCAAGCCATATTTAAGCGCGGTGTTGTTATAAGTGTTTTCACGCATTAACTTTCTAAATAGCGCCTCGGCGTTTTCAGGCTTATTGGCATAACGGGCGAGTACACGGCTTTTTGCTAAATTAAACTCAAGGCTTGGGTTTAAGTGACGCACAGGGTATTGCTCTGCACGTAAGCGTACATCAGACACACGGCTCTCTGGCAATGGGTGGGTCAGTAAAAAAGCGGGTGGCTTGTACTTATACCTTATTTGTGCTGCAAGTTTAGTTAAAAACTCACTCGAAGCACGCGCATCAAAACCAGCGTTATTAAGGGTTTGCATACCAATTCTGTCGGCTTCTTGCTCGGCGGCACGGCTGTGTGTGAGTTGGCTAAACGCAGCTTGGGTTTGGTTAGCCGAAATAATAGCAATGCCCGCATCAGGGGCCACCACTGTTGCTAATATACCGGCTATCATACCTGCAATAGTCAGTGCACTGTTGTCTTGTTGTTGCTGAATACGACGCGCTAAATGGCGCTGAGTTACGTGCGCTATTTCGTGCCCAAGTACAGAGGCAAACTGGCTTTCGTTGTCTGACTGCGCAATAAGCCCAGTATGCACACCTACATGTCCGCCGTAAAAAGCAAAGGCATTAATTTCGTTGTTATTGACCCAAAAAAACGAAAAAGGAAAACGCACGTCGTTTGCATTAGCGACTAGTTTTCGGCCAAGTGTGGTTAAGTATTCGTCTAAAACAGGGTCGTTTACTACCGGTGATGAGCCTCTTATTTGCATCATCATCACTTCGCCAATGGCTTGTTCTTTTTCAAGTGGCAAAACTTGTAGCGCAGACGTGCCTAAATCGGGTAGCGTAAAGTTTGTTTGTGCCTTTAACGGCTCACTAACCAGTAGGCTAAAGGTAAGCGCGGCACTGCATAAAGTGATAAAGGCTGATTTTAGCTGCATTTTATTCCTTGTTTATTTGTTCACCAATGGCAATTTTTGCTATGTCAATTTCGTCGCTGCTTGCACGGCTGTCTTTTTCGCACAATTGGTAGAGTTCTTTTATTGTGACTCCATCAAGCTTTACAACGTTCAATTCCTGCTGCAAAAATTTAATAATTTTATGTACTACCTTATGTGCATGTAAAATAATGGCTTTATCGGCCTTGTCACCGCGCTCAAAATAAAAGCCAATAAACTTATGGAGCTGATTTATGCGGATCAGATTTTTCATTGAATGCGGATCCCATACTTTAAACTCCATAAAGCGGTTATCTTTAACGTATTGATCAATAATAATATCTTTAGCATAGGGTTGCGCCCACAGCTCAAACCCGCGGTCAGTAAATACTTGGTGTAGTGCAATACGGGGCTTATGTTTGGTATGTATTTCGCCAAAGTTATCTTCATAGCCTTCAAGTAAGTCTAAGTTCCAATTGCGTCTATTGAGCAGGCTTTTTACAGCGTTATCAAACCCGTGCTCCAATATTCCCTCAGCTTCGCTGACCGAAGAAGCAACGAGGTGATAAAAAGGCGGAAGCTCTCCCCAGTTTATCTGCTTTTTATACCAATTAATCTCTTTGAGAGTTGGATTACTCGGTAGTTGCGCTTTATTATGCGTGCCAGGCATTAACTTATCCTTACTGCTAATTATGTTATAAGGATAAACCATTGCTGGAATGGTTTTAAGAAAAAGTTACTGCTGTTCACATTTTATAAATAGAATGACCGACAGTATACGACTTATTATTCATTTTACTTGGCGAGTAAAGTAGTTATGTTAGAGTGCGACTTAAAAAAATTTAAATGCCCACAACAGTTTGTACAATTTAAATTAGCGCTTCGAAATGCGCAGGCATCAAATCAGGCAATAACGTTTAGTATTAATAACAATGAGAGCGCTGATGATATTACGCGTTTTTTAAGCAAAAATGCATATACATATAAATTTGACCAACACCTAGGACTATTACGAGTGGAGCCATTGCATGTTTGAATACGTTAAAACATGGTACGAAAGGAAGTTCTCAGATCCTCATTCAGTCACCTTACTTTTTTTACTTATTGCCTCAGTGGCATTGCTGTACTTTTTTGGCGCGTTAATTGTTCCTGTATTAGTGGCATTGGTAATTGCTTATTTACTTGATTGGCCGGTTGTACACTTAGAGCGCTTTGGGTTAAAACGCTTTGGCGCCACGGTCATTGTTATGCTGATATTTACCGGGGTTATGCTTACCCTTATTTTGGTTATTGGCCCTGTGCTTTGGAAGCAAACCAGTAATTTAGTACAAGAAACCCCGCACATGGTAGAGCAAGGTAAGTCATTTTTAATGGCCCTACCACAGCAATACCCCAGTTTAATTAATGCCGAGCAGGTTCAAGCTATTGTAGCCAGTGTAGAGGCCAAGGCGCTCGAATTTGGCCAAGTTATTGTCTCGTTTTCACTCACTTCGTTAAAAGATGTTGTGGCTTGGCTTATTTATTTGGTACTTGTCCCTTTACTGGTATTTTTTATGCTTAAAGACAAGCTTGAGCTTACCAGCAGTGCCGCTACGCTTATTCCGCGACAGAGACGGTTAATTTTGCAAGTGTGGCACGAAATGAATCAGCAAATAATGAATTATATTCGAGGCAAAGTATTCGAGATTTTAATTGTCGGTGGCACCTCGTTTATTGCCTTTACCGTACTTGATTTACGTTATGCAGCATTACTTGGCGTGCTGGTTGGGTTTTCGGTGTTAATTCCGTTTGTGGGGGCGGCGTTGGTTACCATACCTGTTGCAGCGGTGGCATTATTTCAATTTGGTATCGAAACACAGTTTTGGACCGTATTAGTAATTTATGGGATCATTCAGGCGCTCGATGGCAATGTATTAGTGCCTTTGTTGTTTTCTGAGGCCGTTGATTTGAACCCCGTGTTTATTATTGTTGCAGTGCTATTTTTTGGCGGTTTATGGGGGTTTTGGGGCGTGTTTTTTGCCATTCCGCTCGCATCGCTCGTAAAAGCGCTAATAAATGCATGGTCATCCACCCATGGAGAAATAACAAAAGAGCTGCCAGAGTAACGTATTTTTAGTTTAAAAAAGCATAGTAAACGCACCTAAGTTACTAATTGATTATTACCCAATGTGAACAAACTTATGTACTATTGGGTATAAGATATATTTTTTAGTAATAAAGGTGCGTTTTTAATGTCTGAGTTTTTATTGCACGATGAACAAGCAGCCCAGGTTTATCTTGATGCAAACGCTACAACACCTGTTTTACCCTGTATTGCCGACGTGGTGTCGCACACCATGCAAATTTGTTTTGGTAACCCCTCAAGCCCCCATATAAGCGGAATACAAGCTAAGTATTTATTGGAACAGACAAGACAAAATGCACGAAATGTTATTGGAGCGCCTAAGGGGGATATTCTTTTTACTTCAGGCGCGACAGAAGGCATACAAACAGCCATTGTTTCAACGCTCATTCATGCTAAAAATCATACTATCCAAAACCCAGTATTATTGTACGGAGCCACAGAGCACAAAGCGGTACCTAACACGTTAAAACATTGGAATAGCGTTTTAGGCATTAACGCCCAATTATTAGCTATCCCTGTGGATAGCAAAGGGATTTTAGATTTAGCGTTTATTAGTAAGCACATTAATAACGCGCTGATGATTTGCACTATGGCGGTTAATAACGAAACCGGAGTTTATCAAGACCTAAACGCTATTGAGCATGCTATTCGTAGTCGTAATAAATCGGTTTCGTGGATGGTTGATTGTGTACAAGCTTTAGGTAAACAAGCACTTAAACTTAGTAGTACCAGTATAGACTATGCCCCATTTTCGGGCCATAAGCTGTATGCACCTAAAGGTATCGGTTTTTTATACATTAAAAATGGCAGTGCCTACACACCATTTATTGCAGGGGGCGGGCAAGAAAGCGGCATGCGCTCTGGTACCGAAAACCTACCAGGCATAGCAGGGCTTAATAAACTGTTTGATTTGCTGCTAGATAAAAACGACGACACGTTTAAATCGATGGAGGTATTAAATAACTACAGAGCGCAACTGCTTAATGCGCTGCAAAGTACCTTTGGGGGTATTACTTTTAATCATGACTTTTCTCAGTCTGTCCCTACCACCCTTAATTTTGCTGTCGATACGCTTACCTCTAAAGAGGTGATTGATTTATTTGACGCAGCTGGCATTAGAGTCAGTGGTGGTTCAGCGTGTAGCACAGGCGCAACACGCAGTTTTGTGCTTGATGCAATGGGCGCAACCGATTGGCAAAGCGAAAATGCGATTAGACTTTCGTTTGGCCCAGCCGCTACTCAAGCACAAATAGATCAAGCGTGTGCACGTATTAGCTCTTTAAAAGCCGTGCTAGAGGCTAACTGCTTAATTGTTTCTGACAGTGCGTCGCCAAAGCAAGAAGTGTGCGCGCTGGGATTAACACAATTTAGGCATAAAGGAGCGTGTAGCTGGTTGTATGTAAGTAACGACAATAGCGCCGTTATTATTGACCCCGTATTAGAGCTTATACCGCGCTTTGAAAAAATAGTGAGCACACAACAGCTCAATGTAAAAGCAATTTTAGATACGCATAAGCACCAAGACCGTCCAAGCGCAGTGGCTTTATTAAATGAAGTACTGGGCACAACGCATGTGATGCAAAATAGCATTGACCTGGGCACAAAAACATTAATTACAGTGCCAACCCCAGGGCACAGTAAAGACAGCGTGAGTTATTTATTAAAAGAGCGCTCCACAGATCATATCGATTATTGTTTTTGCGGAGATTTAATTTTACCTGCAGGGCTTGGCAATACTTCGCTTGAAGGGGGCAGTGCAACGCAAATGGCACACTCACTTATTAGCCTTGGCGAGCAAATAAGTGACGATACGGTTATTTGTTCGGGGCATGACTATCAGCAATGCTTTGCCATTAACTGGCAAACTGTACGTGCACAAACGCCTTTACTTAGTCCATTATTAAATAAAGAAATAAGTACGACGCAATTTGCACAGCTAAAAGCGCAACACGATCAGGTGCATGTGCAAACCAGTAACCAATTGTGTGGCTATGTTCAAGCGGCGGTTCAATCTGACATTAAGCAGCTAGACTTTGCGCATGCTAAAATGTTGCTAACGCAAAAAAATGTGTATTTAATTGACACCCGTGAGCCTTATGAACATGGTGTTATTAATGTAGCGGAGCTTTTTGCTGCGCCTTTAGCTAATACGCTTAATATTTCACTGAGTCGTATGGCTAACGCTATAGTCCAAAATCAATTAAACCCGCAGCACACCTATATATTACTGTGCAGAAGTGGCAATCGTTCTAAAATTGCAGCGGCAAATTTACAGCAATTAGGCTTTGCGAATATTTATAACGTAGCGGGTGGCTTGGCGTTGGTAAGCTAATTATTGGCCTAGTTTTGTGGGTGTTTTAACCACCTATAAAGCGAGGCGAGTGTAGCTGATGCATTTTATGCGTAATTCATGAATATTTAATAAATGTTGATTAAACTATTAAATGGTTAAAATTTGTGGGTAATTAATTCATAAAATTTTTATGATACCGGTGTCAAAAGTAAAAAATTGCGTTATTATCTGCATCATAAATTATAAAAACAGCATTTTTATTGCTTTTTTCGTTATACTAGGCGCTTGCTTTTTTACTAGCACTACGCGCAATAAGCGAAGTCTTTTTACCTAAAACTGTTTTTAAATCATTAGTTTAAATATTTTAGAGGATATTTACATGTCTAATCGTTCGCAATTAGCAAGTTGGCAAGCACTACAAAATAGTGCCGCGCAGATGAAACACACCCATCTAAAAACGTTATTTGCACAAGATGATACACGATTTGATGCATTCTCTACTCAAATTCCAGGTGTGTTGTTTGATTATTCAAAGCAACGTATCGATAAAACTATTTTTGCACAACTGATCGAGCTTGCTAAAGAGTGCGATATCGCCTCTTGGCGCGACAAAATGTTCAGCGGTGAAAAAATTAATATTACAGAAGAGCGTTCTGTTCTTCATACTGCTTTACGTAATCGCGCCCATACACCTTTAGTTGTTGACGGTGAAGATGTGACCAAAGCGGTTGATAATGAATTAGCAAAAATTAAAACCTTTGTAGAAAAAGTACGCAGTGGTCAGTGGCTTGGTTACACAGGTAAAACAGTAAAAGATGTGGTAAGCATTGGTGTAGGTGGTTCAAACTTAGGTCCACAAATGGCTACCGAAGCGCTAAAAGCACTTGCTGATGACACTTTAAATGTTCATTACGTATCTAATGCTGACGGTGTTCAAATTGCCTCTGTATTAAAAGCAATTGACCCAGAAACAACATTGTTTGTTATTTCATCGAAAACATTTACCACATCAGAAACCATGACCAACGCCAAAACGGCCGTTGATTGGTTTTTACAAACAGCAAAAGATGACAGCGCCATTGCCAAGCATTTTGTTGCTGTTAGCACAAACTTAGAAAAAACTGCAGCCTTTGGCATTAGCGATGAAAACGTATTCACTATGTGGGATTGGGTAGGGGGTCGCTTTTCACTTTGGAGTGCGATAGGCTTACCTATTGCGTTATACCTAGGTTATGACGCGTTTGAAGCTATTTTAGAAGGCGCATTTGAAGTAGATGAGCACTTTAAATCAGCGCCATTTGAGCAAAATATTCCGCTGATTATGGCACTATTAAGTGTTTGGAATACCAGCTTTTTAGGCTTTACGTCGCAAGCTATTTTACCGTACGACCAAGCGCTTCATATGTTACCTGCGTATTTACAACAAGGTGAGATGGAAAGTAACGGCAAACACGTCAATTTTGCAGGCGAAACGGTACCTTATACAACGGTACCTATTATTTGGGGTATGACCGGTATTAACGGCCAACATGCGTTTTATCAGTGTTTACACCAAGGTAATGTAATTGTACCAGCTGATTTTATTGCCTCAGTTAAGCCGCAGGTAGCCGTAGATAAACATCACGATATTTTATTATCTAACTTTTTAGCGCAAACAGAAGCAATGATGAGCGGTGTAGATGCACAGCAAGTTACAGAAGATTTAGCCGCTAAAGGTAAAACACAAGCACAAATTGATGAGTTACTAAATCATAAAATTCATCAGGGTAATCGTCCTACTACATCTATACTGCTAGATACAGTTGATGCAAAAACAGTAGGACGCTTAATTGCGCTGTACGAACATAAAATTTTCTGCCAAGGCATAATTTTAGAAATTTGCTCTTTTGATCAATGGGGTGTAGAGCTTGGTAAAGGGCTTGCCTCTAAAATTGAAAGCGAACTAACCGATGACAGCGTAAAACATGCGCACGATAGTTCAACAAATGGCTTAATTGCGTACTACAAGCAGCACCGTACGCAGTAATATATTCGCTTATGTAATAAGCAAACCGAGTACCTTTGAACGGGTAGCGCTGGAGTTCTTAGGGCCTGTATTTTTGTGAGAGGATTTACAGGACTCCTAAGACTCATTTAATTGTGCAAAGAGTCAAATAATAAACACAACAACTTAGCGTAAAACATTCAATAGGCTTTTATTAACACTAAGAGCCACTGTCATTCAAGCACTAAACCTGCATACCAAGTGGCTTATGGAAGTCGCTTTTAGGTATTACAAACGTAGAGAGTAACTATGCTTAATCCTTTTGATATTATAATTTTTGGGGGCGGTGGTGATCTTGCGTTACGCAAATTGCTACCTGCAATGTACAGAGCATATCAAGAAGGCAACTTACCAGAAGGCTCGCGCATATTGCCTACAGTGCGTGAAGAAAGTAAGCGCGCTGACTACATAGAAACAGCCCACAACGCACTGAAAGAATTTTTAAGTAAAGGCGAATATAACGCTAAAGATTGGAAAGCATTTTCTACTTACTTAGTGCCTGTAGTAAGCAACGTAACTGAAGCTGACGACAACTGGGATGTACTTAAAGGCATTTTAGATGAGCACGACAGCAATAAATCTCGCGTATTTTATTTATCACTTCCGCCTGCTGTTTACGGCACATGTTGTGAAATTTTATCAACGAAAGGTTTAATCACACCCACTTCACGTGTGGTTGTTGAAAAGCCAATTGGTTACTGCGGCGAATCAGCAGAAGCTATCAATGGTAAAATTGCAGAGTTTTTTGACGAAGAGCAAATTTTCCGTATTGACCACTACTTAGGTAAAGAGACAGTACAAAACTTAATGGCGCTGCGTTTTTCAAATTCACTGTTTGAAAACATGTGGGATGCTAAATCTATTGATAATATTCAAATTAGTTTATCTGAAACAGTAGGTCTTGAAAGCCGTGCTGGTTTTTACGATAAAGCCGGTGCATTGCGTGACATGGTGCAAAACCACCTTTTACAGCTATTGTGCTTAGTGGCCATGGAATCACCTAATAAACTAAACGCAAATAGCATCCGTACTGAAAAACTTAAAGTATTAGAAGCTCTTCGTCCGCTACTTGAAGGTGACGTAGATGAAAATATCGTTCGCGGTCAATACGTACCAGGGGATTTAAACGGTAAAATTGTACCGGGTTACTTAGAAGAGCTTAACGAAGGTTCAAGCAAAACAGAAACCTTTGTGGCTATTCGTGCACACATTGATAACTGGCGCTGGGCAGGGGTACCCTTTTATCTTCGTACTGGTAAGCGTATGGCTAAACGTTGTGCAGAAATTGTGGTTGAATACAAAAAAGTATCGCACAATATTTATGAAGAAAACGTGGGTAATATTGAGCCAAACCGCCTTGTTATTCGCTTGCAACCTGAAGAGACAATTCAATTAACGCTTATGTCTAAGCGCCTTGATAACTTGGAAATGCAATTAGAGCCGGTAACGATGAATATTGAGCTTTCTCAAGCATATAGTAATGGTTTCCATTCTGATGCGTACAAACGCTTAATGCTTGATGCTGCCGCTAATAACCCATCGTTATTTATACACCGTGACGAAGTTCGTCAAGCGTGGAAGTGGATAGATCCAATTATTGAGCGCTGGCAAACCAAAGGCAAACCTGCACTTTACCGTGCTGGTAGCTGGGGGCCAGATGATGCTGATGAATTATTAGCTGAAAACAATCACGTGTGGTTTAACACAGGCGATAAGGCGTAAAGTATGGCAACACTTGTTGAAAAATTTTTTGACTCAAAAGATGAGTTAACCGCTGAGCTATCTCAGACGCTTGAGCAGTCTTTACGCGATGGCATAAAAAGTGATGGCCGAGCCGTGCTTATGGTATCGGGCGGTTCGTCTCCGGCGCCGGCGTACAAGCACTTATCAACGCTTGATTTAGATTGGCAAAATATAGATGTAGCCATGGTTGATGAGCGTTGGGTTGAGCCAAGCCACGAAAAAAGTAACGAAGCGTTTATAAAAAGCACCTTGTTACAAAATCATGGCAGGGCCGCAAATTTCATTACCATGAAAAATGATGCAGCAACGGCCGAGCAGGGCACACAAGTATGTGAAGCCGCTTATAGCGCTTTAAAAGCACCGTACGATGTAACAATTTTAGGCATGGGCCCAGATGGCCATACAGCGTCTTTATTTCCGCATGCACAGGGCCTTGAGCACGGTTTAACAACACAGCAAACTGTGTGCGCTATTAATGCAATTGAAAGTGAAGTAACGGGTAGCATCACAGAGCGTATGACACTTACGTTAAATGCAATAGCTAACTCTAAAGTGGTTAAACTCCTGATCAGTGGTGAAGAAAAGCTAGCGGTTTACAAGCAAGCTAAAGCGGGGGGCGATGTAAACGACATGCCACTTCGCGCTGTGCTAAACCATCCAAGCATAAATATTGAAGTGTATTGGGCGCCTTAATTTAGCCGCTTGTTTACAGTTTAAAAAGGCAGCTTAATTAAGCTGCCTTTTTATTTGCTTAAATAACGTACTAAAGCTATTCAAAAAATACGGTTAAACTGTTAACCAATGTTAACGGGCTTTATGGGGCTGTATTAAAATCACTCGTTATTTGTACTGTTTTTGAGCGTATTTTCTAAGTTTTTATTGTCTGTTTTTTAGCAACGCACAGATTTAGTTAAACTTTATTTTTTCATGACGGCTGTCATAAAACTTTCCCTTCCTTTTTTCGTTCAAAAGCATTAGCCTAAAGGCATTAACAATGAAACATATATATTAAAAATAAACGGAGCAGTAACATGGCGGAGCAACAAGTACAGCCTTTACACAACGAAAAGCATGCCAACACTAAAATTCAAAACGGCATCAACGTTGAATTTATGAAAACTCAACATTTAGTGCCAGTCGTTGCACATGAGTTTGCACGCGTAGCAAATGAATTCCCAATGTCTTTTGTTAAAAACAACGAAAACGGTACTTTTCAAGCAGTTGCAATGTTTGGCCTAGAGCCAGGTGAAAACCTGTTTGTAGAAGATGGTAAATGGACAGCAGCTTTTGCACCTATGGCATCTACACGTTACCCATTAGGTCTAGTAAAGCACCCTGAGCAAGATCAGTACGGTATTGTTATTGATGAAGCAAGCTCGCTTGTGGGTGAAGAGGAAGGCAACGCATTATTTGAAAACGGTGAAGAAACAGAGTACTTAAAGCGCCGTAAAGAGTCTTTAGTGTCTTTCATTGAGTTTTCTCAAGTAACAGAAGCATTCACTAAATACTTAGCTGATAAAGAGCTACTAGTAGCGCAAACGCTAACCGTAGACATTAAAGGTGAGAAAAAAGACATCAACGGTATTTACCTTATCGATGAGAAAAAACTAAACTCACTAAGCGATGAAGACTTTTTAGAGCTTCGTAAGCGCGGTTACTTAGCACCTATTTATTCGTTCTTAACATCTACTCACCAAGTAGCACGTTTAGCACGTTTAAAAGCAAAGCAAAGCGCGTAATTACATACACGTTTAATAAAAAGCGCCTAATGGCGCTTTTTTTATGCCATTAATCTTGCTTTAGTTGAAATTTTTGTTGTGACCATTCACATTGTTTTTAACCTATATGTAAAAAGAGCCCACGATGAAAAAAACAGTCTTATTATCGGTTTTAGCCAGCAGTTGCTTAACATTCAGTACACTAGCGTTAAGTGAACAAGCCCCGTTTGCCATTGCGATTCATGGTGGCGCAGGCACAATTGAAAAAGCCAAGTTTACCCCAGAGAAAGAAAAAGCCTACCGAGCTAAACTAGCCGAAGCAGTAGAGGCTGGTTACAGTGTGCTTGAAAAAGGCGGCGAAAGTTTAGATGCAATAACCACTGCCATTAAAGTATTAGAACAGTCACCTTATTTTAATGCCGGGCGCGGTGCCGTGTACACTTATGATGGCAGCCATGAACTAGATGCCTCAATAATGGATGGACGAAACCGTCAAGCAGGTGCAGTTGCTGGTGTAAAACACATAGAAAGCCCAATTGAATTGGCTCGCTTAGTAATGGATAACTCAGTACACGTAATGCTTAGTGGCCAAGGGGCTGAAGAATTTGCCAAAGAGCAGGGCGTTGAACTGATAGAAAACAATATATTTGATACTAAACATCGTTATGAAGCGCTTTTAAAAGCGAAGCAAAAATTAGAAAAAGAGCAAGCAACCAGCAAAAACTACCAAGCTGCACATAAAGCCCTGCCAACAAGTTATAAAATGGGCACAGTAGGGGCCGTGGCTCTGGATAAAAATGGTAATTTAGCGGCAGGTACATCTACAGGTGGCATGACCGCAAAACGCTTTGGCCGTATTGGCGATGCCCCTGTGATTGGTGCGGGTACCTTTGCTGAAAACGAGACGTGTGCGGTGTCGGCCACCGGTCACGGTGAGTATTTTATTCGCTACAGTGTTGCCAGTGATATTTGTGCACGTGTTAAATATCAAAATAAAACCATTGAGCAGGCAGGGGATGAGGTTATTAACCAAGTGCTTGCGCCTATAGGTGGTACAGGTGGTGTTATTATTGTGAATGCTAAAGGTCATATTAGTATGCCATTTAATACCTCGGGTATGTACCGAGCGAGCAAATCGAACACGCAAGCAACCTTTGTAGGAATTTTTAAAAACCAATAGCGATATATAAGCCTTATAGGGATTGTAGGATTAACGCTGCGCGTTTATTTTGATACTATTAGCCCTCATTTATTAAATTTATAAGGTGTGCGGGTGGTAAACCTAGGTCAGTTGTTTGGCGAGCTTAAAACGTGCTTAAAAAAAGATCAGTTTATATTTAAAAAACGCTTACATGGCGTAAAAAAAATACAAGACGAGACTAAGCAGGCCAATGTCCTTGAAAAAATAGCGGCTGATATTACCCGCAGCCAGCAGCTACGTGAAAAACGTTTAGCTGAGCTGCCCGCTGTAACGTACCCTGAACAATTACCGGTAAGTCAAAAAAAGGACGTCATTAAAGACGCCATTGCGAATAATCAAGTGGTGATTATTGCTGGTGAAACAGGCTCAGGTAAAACCACGCAAATACCAAAAATGTGTTTAGAGCTTGGCCGTGGGGTTGATGGCTTTATTGGGCATACTCAGCCAAGGCGTTTAGCCGCGCGCAGTGTAGCTAATCGCATTGCTGAGGAAATGAAATGTGAGCTCGGCCAACAAATTGGTTTTAAAATACGTTTTAGCGATCAGGTTTCTAATAATACGTATGTAAAACTAATGACCGACGGTATTTTGCTCGCCGAAATACAACAAGACCGTTTTTTAAATCAGTACGACACCATCATTATTGATGAAGCCCATGAGCGCAGCTTAAATATCGATTTTATTTTAGGGTATTTAAAAAGCTTACTGCCAAAGCGCCCCGATTTAAAAGTTATTATTACCTCGGCGACCATTGATCCTGAACGTTTTTCAAAGCACTTTGATGATGCGCCCATTATTGAAGTATCGGGACGTACATTCCCCGTTGAGGTGCGCTATAACCCAATAAGCGATATAAATAAAGACGCTATGGAAGCCGAAGGCGACCAATTGCAAGGTATTTTTGATGCGGTAGATGAACTGTGCGCTGAAGGGCCTGGGGATATCCTTATATTTTTAAATGGCGAGCGCGAAATACGCGATACCGCAGAGGCGCTCTCTAAACGTAATTTAAAACATACCGACGTATTACCACTTTACTCGCGCTTATCTAACGCAGAGCAAAACCGTATATTTGCCCCGCATTCGCGCCGCCATATCATTTTATCAACCAACGTGGCCGAAACCTCATTAACGGTGCCAGGTATTCGTTATGTAATAGACCCAGGTACAGCGCGTATTAGCCGTTACAGCTATCGTACTAAAGTACAGCGTTTACCTATTGAGCCAATTTCTCAGGCAAGTGCCAACCAGCGTATGGGGCGTTGTGGCCGTGTTGAAGCGGGTATTTGTATTCGTTTATACTCGCAAGATGACTTTATATCTCGCCCAGAATTTACAGACCCAGAAATACTGCGTACCAATTTAGCCTCTGTTATTTTGCAAATGTTGGCATTAGGGCTTGGCGATATGAGCGAGTTTCCGTTTGTACAAGCGCCAGATAGTCGCAATATTAACGATGGTTTAACTCTACTTGAAGAACTACAGGCGATTAAGCCGAGTAAAAAACGCCATCAAACGAGTTTAACGCAATCAGGTCGTGAGCTTAGCCGCTTACCGGTCGACCCGCGCCTAGCTAAAATGGTGCTCACGGCTAATAAGCTCGGTGCACTGCGAGAAGTTATTATTATTGTGGCTGCGCTGTCGATTCAAGACCCTAGAGAGCGCCCGCAAGAAAAACGTGCCGCTGCGAACGAAAAACACAGCCGCTTTGACGACCCTGACTCGGATTTTATTGCTTTTTTAAACCTTTGGAATTACCTAGAAGAGCAGCAAAGTGAGCTGACCAATAGCCAATTTAGAAAGTTGTGCCAAAAAGACTTTTTAGCTTATATGCGTATTCGTGAGTGGCAAGACATTGTTTATCAAATAAGCACTGTGTGCAGCGAAATGAAAATTAAAGCCACCACCCAAGTGGCTGACTCTGAGCTAATTCACAAAGCGCTACTGAGCGGCATGTTAAGTCATATTGGCTTTAAAGACGAAAAGCAAATATATAAAGGCGCTCGTAATAGCCAATTTCATATCTTTCCGGGGTCTGGATTATTTAAAAAGAGCCCCAAATGGATTATGTCGGCAGAGCTGGTAGAGACCAGTAAACTATACGCACGTATTAATGCCAAAATAGATATTAATTGGGTAGAGCCCCTTGCACAGCATTTAGTAAAACGAAGTTATTCTGAGCCGCATTGGGAGAAAAAACCAGGCGCTGTTATCGCGTTCGAGCAACAAACTTTATACGGCCTATTAGTGGTTAATAAACGCCGCTGTGTGTATAGCAATATAGACCCTAAAGTTAGCCGTGAGCTGTTTGTACGCACCGCCTTGGTAGAGCAAGAGCTTGGCTTAAATGAGCAGTTTTTAGCGTACAACCGCGAGCTAATAGAAGATATTCAGGTGCTTGAGCATAAATCGCGACGTCGCGATATTTTGGTTGATGAGCAAACGTTATTTGAATTTTACGATAAAAAAATACCTAAAGAAATCAACAACCGTGCAGCCTTTATAAAGTGGTATAAAACGCAAAAACAAAAAGACAAACGCTACCTATACATGACCCGTGAACAGCTTATGCAACACGGTGCAAGTAATATAACTGAGTTTGATTACCCAGATACATGGCAGCAAGATAATATTATTTTACCGCTGAGCTATCATTTTGACCCTGGACAAGCCGTTGATGGGGTGGCTGTACAAATACCGGTCGCACTTTTAAACCAAGTGCAAGAAACTGGGTTTGATTGGCACATACCCGCCTTTAGGCATGAGCTAATAAGTGGTTTAATAAAATCGCTGCCTAAGTCGTTACGTCGTAACTTTGTACCTGCTCCTAATTACGCTGATGCTGTACTGGCAGCCATTGAGCCTATGCAAGGCAGCTTACTCGATGCACTTACTACACGCTTACTAAGAATGACAGGCGTAAAAGTAGAGATAGAAGCGTGGGATTTAAACGCACTGGCGCCTCATTTACGCTTACAGTTTGAGGTACGTGACGAGCACGATAAATTGCTTGCACGCGGTCTCGATTTAGCAAAACTAAAAGCACAGCTGCAAGGCAAAGTAACCGATACGCTGTCAAAAGTGGCCGATAAAGGCATTGAAAAAGCCGATTTAACACACTGGGATTTTGGCGCTTTGCCTGCCTCATACGTTAAAAAGCAAGGCCAATACGAAATAAAAGCTTACCCAGCGCTGGTAGATAAAAAATTCACTGCGGCAATTGAGCTCTTTGATAGCGAAGAAAAAGCACAGCAAGCACATCAGCAAGGTTTACGTCGTTTAGTATTATTAAATGTACCCTCACCAATAAAGTACCTTCAGCAAAACTTGCCCAATAAAGCTAAGCTGGGCTTGTACTTTAATCCGTTTGGTAAAATTGCAGATTTAATTGACGATTGTATTGCAGCCGGTGTAGACAGCTTATTATTAAAGCATGGTGATATACGCGATGAAGAGGCTTTTGATAAAGTTAAAGAGCATATTAGGGGCGAACTAGGCGATGCTGTGGTAGAAATTGCCACACAGGTTGAACAAGTTTTAAGCATTGCTCACGCGTTACATAAAAAAATGAAAGGGCGCGTCGATTTAACTATGATAACTGCCCATGGCGATATAAAATCGCAGCTTGAGTCTCTTATCTTCAAAGGGTTTGTGAGTGCTCACGGTGCAAATAAAATGCCTGACCTAATTCGTTATTTAAAAGCGATTCAGAAACGTTTAGAAAAACTGCCTGTTGATCCTAACCGCGATAGACTGTGTGTTTTAGAGCTTGAAAAAGTAGCGCAAGAGTACAAAAAGCTCGTAAATAAAATTCCAAAAGGCTTACCTATCCCGCAAGAGGTAGAGGCTATTTTTTGGATGCAGCAGGAGCTTAGAGTATCACTGTTTGCGCAAACCTTAGGTACCCCATATCCTATTTCTGCAAAACGCGTTATGAATGCGATAAAAGAGATAGAATAAAACTTGCATTTTCTATTAAGCTTAGTACCTTAATAGAAGGATTTATTTTTGGTTGAGAAGGAAGCGACATACCTATGTCCTCATCGGTTGAACATAAGATTAAGCGGTTGTTAGTTGTAGATGACGAGTATTTTAATTATGAAATGCTTAAATCTGCGCTGACTTCAAAATTTGAAGTTAGTTATGCCGACTCAGGCAAAAGCTGTTTGGCGTCTGCCATTGCTAACCCGCCGGATATTATTTTGCTTGATGTATGTATGCCAGGCCTAGATGGGTATGATACATGTCGGATGCTTAAGCACACGCCTGAGACTAAAAATATACCCGTTGTTATGGTATCGGGATTAGAGTCGCCTTCGGAAAAGCAGGCGGGGTTTGATGCAGGGTGTGATGCCTATGTGGTAAAACCGTTTTCGATGGGTACTTTATTTGAGCAAATAAACACGGTTGTTTAAAGGTGATGAATGTTTACTGAAGATAAGCGCAATTTTAGACGTATGCAGGTTAATACGCCTGCGCAATTAACAACAATAGAGCCTATTGCAGGGCTAAATTATACCGCAGAATGTGTGGATTTAAGTGCCACTGGTTTATCACTTCATTTAGATGATTTACTTGAACTCGATACTTTGCTACAGGTTAATATAGAGTCAACTCACCCAAGTATTGCCTCTTTAAACGCAACGGCCAAGGTTATACGTGCTAGCAAAGAGGACGATGGCACTATTACAGCAGGATTAGAAATAGTCCAGTTTAACTAAATTAAATAAGCACCTAGCTGGTGGCTTTTGCTATTGCGGGAGTTAAATTACGTTCGATTTTTATTACCTACGTCCTTGTAGGTAATTACAATAATTTTTAGTAAACCTTACAAATTAAGCCCTTTAAGTAAAAGCCTTCAGGGTAACTGCCCGCAATAGGGTGATCGGCCGCTTGATTTAAACGTTCCATAATCAATAGCTCTTTACCCGCATCTAGCGCAGCGTCTGCTACCACTTTTTGAAACAAATTTTGCTCCATTAATCCAGAGCACGAAAAGGTAAGTAATGTACCGCCTGGCTTTAAAATTTGCATAGCAATCATGTTTATATCTTTATACCCACGACACGCTCCAGTTAACTGTGCTTTGTTATCTGCAAACTTTGGTGGGTCCATCACAATAGTGTCAAACTGTTTGCCTTCATCTCTATACTGGCGCAATAGTTTAAACACATCTTGTTTTACAAAATCGACTTTATTTAAATCTAAGTTATTGTGCTCTACATTACGCTTAGCGGTATCTAACGCTGGTTGCGATACATCAACATTAGTAACGTGTTTACAACCACCGCGTAAGGCATACAATGAAAATGTACCCGTGTAGCTAAAGCAATTTAATACGGTTTTATCTTTTGAAAAACGCTCAAGTGCTGCGCGGCTATCACGCTGGTCAAGGTAAAAGCCTGTTTTGTGACCTTCTAAAATATCCACTTCAAGCTTTAGGCCATTTTCTTCAATAAGCACAGGTGCTGAAGGCTCGTTTCCCCACAAAACGCCTTTGATGGGCTCTAAACCTTCTTTGGTGCGCACGTCTACATCAGAGCGCTCATAGATATTTGCACCAGGAAAAATAGCCATTAATGCGCCTACAATTTCACCTTTATGGCGCTCAGCACCAGCACTTAATAGTTGACATACTAAGGTGTTATCAAACTTATCGATAGTAACACCAGGTAAATAGTCAGACTCAGCAGCACATAATCTAAATCCAGTTAAACCGCCTTCGGCGATTGCATGCTCGCGCGCGTGTAAAGCACGGCGTAAGCGGCGCTCAAAAAATTCTTGGTCTATTAATTCTTTTTCATCAAAACTCCACACACGCGCTCTTATTTGTGAATGAGGGCTATAAGCTGCGGTGGCAAGAAATTTACCTTCACTGTCGTGTATTGTTACCGTATCACCTAGGCCTGGTTTACCTTTAATTTTTTTGATGGCTTTAGAAAATAACCATGGGTGTTTTCTTTTTAATGATTTTTCGCGACCAGCTTGGAGGTAAACGGCAGATGACATAAGGCTTCTCAGTAGTAATAAATAAGCGCTGTATTTTAGTCAAGCAAAGAGCAACATACAATGAATGTTTTGCAAGGAAGGTGTAAAGCACGGTAAAGTATGAACAATTTTTATATTAATTTGTTTTTGGAACATAACTGTGGCCAACTCTGTTTTAACCCCTGAGTTACAACAACTAGACTCTCAATGTCGTACATTTATTACTTCGCTAATACATGCTGATGTAGCTCACGACATAACACATATAGAGCGCGTAGTACGTGTTGCTATTCAATTGTGTCACGCCGAGCAAGCCAATATGAATATTGTTTTGCCCGCTGCATGGATGCATGACTGTGTTGCAGTGGCAAAAAACCATCCTGACAGAGCAAAAGCGTCAACCATGGCGGCAGATAAAGCCATTGCGTTTTTAAAGTCAATTAACTATGACGCGAGTTTGTTTGATGATATTCATCATGCTATTGCCGCCCATAGCTTTAGCGCCAATATAGCGGTTAAAACTTTAGAAGCTCAAATCGTGCAAGATGCCGATAGGATGGACGCACTCGGTGCAATAGGTGTCAGCCGTTGTATGAAAGTAGGGGGTTCTATCAGTCGCTTACTGTACAACCCTGATGATCCGTTTTGTGTTAACCGCGAAGCAGATGATAAAACCTATACCCTTGATCATTTTTTTATTAAATTGCTTCATATTGCTAAGAGCATGAATACGCCCTCAGCTAAAGCTGAGGCAGAGCGACGCACAGCGTATATGTATGCGTTTTTAGAGCAGTTAAAATCAGAAATTGGCCAATAGTATGAGCGCTCCATTATTATCGGGCATAGATCACTGCCACCTAAATGTTGAAAACATCCAAGAAGCGCTAAAATGGTATAAGCGGGTACTAGGCTTTAGCGTAGTTGAAGAGCTTGCCTTTTGGGATGAAAATGGCAAAGGGCCACTCACACTTGAAGATACCGCAAAAACAACGCGTTTAGCGTTGTTTGAAGCACAAGGTCGGAGTAAAGGGATTGCGTTTGCTGCCACCGGCGCACAGTTTATTTGCTGGGTTGATTATTTAAATGGCTTAAATATAAAAACAGTACTGGCCGATCACGGTGTTACGTTTTCACTTTATTTTAAAGATAACAGTGGGAATAGCCACGAAATAACCTCTCGTGACTACCCGCACATAAAAGCGGTATATGGCGATGTAAAACAAGGCTCGCACAAGCGCAATACTTAGTCTTGCTCTTGATATGTATTTTTAATTGCGATTATAGCATCGAGCTTATTTACAAATAAATTGATAAGGTGGGGGTCAAAGTGTTTACCCGCTTGTGCTTGCATATGCTCAAGTGCTTCTTCTACACTCCAAGCCTCTTTATACGGGCGTTTTGAGGTAAGGGCATCAAATACATCAGCAATAGCTACAATACGCCCTTCAACCGATATTTGTTCGCCTTTTAAACCATGAGGGTAGCCACTGCCATCCCACTTTTCGTGGTGTTCTATAGCTAGTTTATGGGCAAGTTGTAATAGCGGAGATGAAGAATTTGCTAAAATTTGTGCACCAATAACCGCGTGCTGTTTCATGTGGTCAAATTCTTCAGAGGTTAATCGCCCAGGCTTTAATAAAATAGCATCCGGAATACCTATTTTACCTACATCGTGCATGGGGGCAGCCTGGCGAAGTAGCTCGGCTTGGTGTTCATCCATACCAAACTCTAATGCTAATAATTTACTGTATTGGCTCATTCTAGCAATGTGCTCACCAGTGTCTGTGTCTTTGTACTCTGCAGCGCGGCCTAAGCGATGTACTAAATCAACATGGGCTTGCTTTAATTGCTCAGCTTGTACAAGCGATAAATGTGTTTTAACACGTGCGCGTACAATCGCAGGACTAATAGGTTTAGTTATGTAATCAACAGCGCCAAGTTCAAACCCTTTAAACTCATCACTTTCATCGCCCAGAGCCGTTACAAAAATAATTGGGATATGGGAAAGCGTGGGTGTGCTTTTAAGTATTTGGCATACCTCAAACCCATTCATATCGGGCATCATGATATCGAGTAATATGAGCTTAGGCTGTTCTTTCTCAAGTAGGGCAAGTGCTGCAGCGCCTGATTTAGCAAAAGACATGCGGTATTGATTACCTAATACTTCTCGCATAACTTTTAAGTTAGCAGGTTCATCATCAACGATTAAAATACGTGGCTTGTCTTTGCTAAAATCCATTCAATATTCTCATTCTTCGGTAAACTCTTTAATTAAATCGTCTAGTATGTGTTGCGCCTGATCAAAATCAAATTCATCAAATGCGTTTACAACCTCACTAATTTTAGTTTGTAAGTGTGCAGGTGCGTTATTTTCAAGCTGTGCAAGTAAATCATCGTTGAGCTCAGCACTTTGCGCTTCATGGTGCAGCGTTTCACACAGTGACTTTAATTCAGCTGTGCTTAGCGTGCTTTTTTGCTCAGTATCTTCACTTTCAGTAGGTGTGATTGGTGCACATTCATCGCCTGAAATTAATTGGGTTATTGTCTCTAATTCATTTTTTATTTGTGTAACTAACGCTTGAGATTGCTCAGGTATTTGCTCGCGTTCTAAATTGGCTAATAAAGTCATTAATGTTGTAAGGCCTAAATTACCTGCGACTCCTTTAAGGGTGTGTATCAGGCTATGCTCGTTTTTAATCTGCGATAATTTAGTATTAAATAAAATATCAAATCGTTTACTACTGTCATTTATAAATTTGGCAATTTCGGTTAACTGCTTGCATTTATTACCCCAAAGCATCACACCTTTTTCAAAGTCGATGTGTTTAGACTCTGGGTCTGATTGGCGAATCACCATATCTTTTGCAATACCTAAGCCAAGCACCTGCGCAATTTCTTGGTTAAGTTGATTTATATCTATAGGCTTATTAGCAAAGCCGTTCATGCCAGCTCGTTTAGCTGTAAGTTTATCCTGTTGTAGGACGCTGGCCGTTAGGGCAATAATAGGGGTGAATTTCAACTGTCTTTGTTTTTCGATAGCTCGAATTTTCGTGGTGGCTTCTATGCCATCACACTCAGGCATATGAATATCCATCAGGATGACATCAAAGCTTTGCTTTTCGAATATTTCCACAGCGTCTAAACCGTTGCTTGCCTTGGTAACTAAATGCTGATCTTTAGAAAGTAACAAAGAGAGTAACTCGGTGTTTTGCTCGATATCATCCACCACCAGCACTCTTAGTGAGGGTAGCTGGGTGTGTAGGCCATCGAAATGATCTATTTTCTCTGCATCGCCTTGTTTAAGAGGTAAAGAGAAATAAAAGCAGGTACCTTTGTTTTCTTCACTGACTAGGTTTATGGTGCCGCCCATCAGCTCTACTAATTGTTTACTAATGGTTGTGCCAAGTCCTGTACCACCAAAGCGACGAGTTGTGGTGCCATCGGCCTGAACAAACGGCTGAAAAATAGCTTTAACACGGTCTTTAGCAATACCTATACCGGTATCTTGCACTTCAAAAAAGAGCTGCTCGGTTTGTGTGGTGCTTACAGTGAGCTCAACCGATCCTTGCTCGGTAAATTTAATAGCGTTACCGATTAGGTTGGTTAAAATTTGCCTTAATCTATCTGGGTCGCCATAGTAGGTGCTGGCAACAGAGTCTTTAATGTTTAACTTTAAGCGTAGGTCTTTCTTTTTTGCTTCAAGCCAAAATGTCGAAATAATGCTATCGAGTACCTGTTTCAAACTAAAGTGTACTGGTTCAATCGTTAACTTTCCGCGCTCGAGCTTTGCGGTATCAAGCACTTCATTAAGGAGTCTCAATAATGAACGCGCCGCATTATTGACTGTAACCAAATGTTTTTGCTGTTCTTGGTTTAGCGGTGTGTCCATGAGTAGGTCGCTAAAACCGATAATAGAATTCATTGGTGTGCGAATTTCGTGGCTCATATTAGCCATAAACGATTGCTTAGCGTGCGCAGCTTCTTCAGCTTGCAATTTAGCTTGTTCTAGTTTGTCTTCGTATTCTTTTTGCTCTGTGATATCTACTAATACCCCATCTATCCACTGCGGGTTATTCTCTTTATCAAGGGTTATACTGCCTTTATCGAGTACCCAGGCGACTTTACCGTTGCGGTGGCGTATACGGTATTCTACCGAGTATTTTAAGCTTGAGGTCATGGCTTGTGCTACGGCTTCGTTAACCGTTGGTTGATCTGTTTTTAAAATGAGATCATTAAATTCAATGCAGCTTTCTGTGAACTCTTCTGGCGTGTAGCCAGTGAGCTCCGTTATGGTCGGGCTGATAAATAACATGCTCCAGTTTTCATCGTATTTACAACGAAAAGCAGCGCCAGGCATATTATCCATCAAAGAGCGGTACTTTTGCTCTTTTTCAATAAGGCTTTGTTGCAAGGCGCGTTGTTCGGTTAAATCTGTAATAAAACCAACATATAATGGCATCTGGTCGGGCTGGTTAACTTCTCCTATGCCTAAGCGTATTGGGAAGAGGTGGCCATCTTTGTGCTTAGCAGAGACATCTCTATTTATACCAATTACCTTACCAAGATCTACATTTTTGGCGTTAGACAAATAGCCATCGTGGTGGCGAGCGATTTCATCGGCCATCAGCATTTTTACATTTTGCCCCTGAACGTCACTTTCTCGCCAACCAAAAATTTTGCTGGCAGCTTCGTTAAAGCTCAATATAATGCCGGTGTGATCTATAGTTACAATGCCATCAATAGCAGTGCCTAAAATAGCATTTAAGCGCGATTCATCCGCCGATTTCTCCTCAAGCAATAAGCGGTATCTAACCATGCCATTTATAACTGCAATAACACAAGTTATAGCAACCGTCGCGGTAGCTACGGCAATAGCCACAAAAGCAAGCTCAGTGGTTGACTCTTGATAATCAGGTAAAAGCGGTGTGGTTGCAACAAATCGAGTAGCGGCCATACCCATGTAGTGCATGCCTGCCACTGCTGAACCTAAAATAATAGCGGTAATAGCACGCGCTTGTATCTGTGATAAATTAGGTAGCAAACGCGTTAAATAATAACGGGTAAAAAGTGCTATAAACGATAAACCAACAGCGACTACAATCGATAAAGCAAACATGGCAGGGTCGTAACGTAGTAACGGTGCCAGCTCCATAGCAGCCATGCCACTGTAATGCATTGTGCCAATACCTGAGCCAAGTAAAATAGAGCAAATAATAAGGTGTTTGAAAGAGCCTGGCGATTTTACTAAAATCGAAAAGGCATATTGGCATGCAATAAATGCAGGTAAAAAAGATAAAAGGGTTATCAGCGGATCATAACTTATATCTGTGCATAGCGAAAAAGCCAACATACCTATAAAGTGCATGCTCCATATGCCGGCCGATAAAACAGTGGCTCCGGTTATATTGGCTAGGCGTTTATAGCTTTCGAACTGTGTTTGCTTAGCTACATCAACTAACCATACGGTAAAAAAGGCTGCAAAAATAGCGGTAACGACCGATAAACTAACCAGTATAGGGTTATATGCACCATTGATAATAAGGCTCGGATCTTGATCGGTTATAAAAAATGCAGAGAGCATAACGACTCAAATTAGTATCTTTATTAAACTAGTTTAATAGATTTATTATATAAATAAACTGTTAATCTAATAATTTATACTATAAATCTGTGAGGTTACTTTTTCTTGTAAAAATATTAACATACGCAGTGCACTTCATTAATAAAACGTTATTTTGAGTTAGTAAAAAATACTGAACCTATTTATTTATCGTTAAATAACTACATTGAATAGATAAGGCTTTATAATAGGCTTTTTTAGATTTTGAGCATACACCTTGTTTGAGTATCAGTTAAAGCGAAGTACAAGGCGTAAAACAGTGGCAATAAAAGTGAGCCAACAATTAGTTACTGTTTATGCACCTACGCACGTATCAAAAATACATATAGAACAATGGCTGCTCAGTAAAAAAGAGTGGGTAGCTGCGCAATTACATAAACAACTTAATGCTATTGATGTTCAGCAATACCCATTTAAAAGTCAGAAAGTTACGGTGTTTGATAAACCATATACTATTACTTTCGCTAAAGGGACACGCTCATATGTTCAGCAGTCCGACAGCGAGTTTATTATTTACACTTCTAAGCGAGTAAAAAAACAGCTCGAAAAACGTAAGCAGCTACTTTGCCTTGCTCTTGAAGAAATGCTAACAAACTACATTGAAATGCGTTTAGCTTATTATTGCCAACAGATGTCAGAAGCATTACCGACTAAATTGACGATTGGAAGTTATAAACGTAAGTGGGGGAGTTGTAATTCTCGACGAGAACTAACCTTTAACCTAAACCTTGTTGGGGCACCGCATCATATAATTGATTATGTTATTGTGCACGAATTGGCTCATTTAACGCATTTAAACCACAGCAGCGCTTTTTGGAAGCGCGTAGCTAAATTCTATCCCGATTATAAATTGGCATCAGCATGGCTTAAAAACCATGGGGCAACATTACAGTGGGTATTTGATAATTAGTCTAAAAATGAAATTTAAATAGTGATGAAAAAGAGATAGAAAAAGATACTTAAGATAAGAAGTGGTGGAGGGAGCTGGATTCGAACCAGCGAAGGCTGAGCCGTCAGATTTACAGTCTGATCCCTTTGGCCGCTCGGGAACCCCTCCA
>NZ_LKDU01000039.1:0-33636 GCF_001401855.1 Pseudoalteromonas sp. P1-7a
ATGTGGGGCTATAGCTCAGCTGGGAGAGCGCCTGCCTTGCACGCAGGAGGTCAGCAGTTCGATCCTGCTTAGCTCCACCACTTTCCTACTCTTCTATTATTTCCTATTTTTAATCATCTTATTATTCTATTATTTTTTACACTCTCATTTTTATATTTGCTCATTCCTTGTTTGTTTAGTCTTTGTTGTCTATAAATTATCTCATCTGTAGCGTTCATACTTTTGGCTTAAACAATGGATATACCTAAACGCACCACGTTAAAAAAGCTTGCTGTCATTGGTTTAACTGCGGGCGTGGTTACCCATGTACCTTATGTGTTTGCCAGAAAAAAAATAACCTTAAGAGTGTTAGGAACGCATGTCACGCTGCAAGAGGCTATTCGTAAACAAGCAATGCTTGATTTGGGTATAAATATAGAGTTTTCCCCTGCAGGTAGCGCTGCCGTATTACAAAAAGCCTCCATGGACCCTAGCTCCTTTGATTTATACGAACAGTGGTCAAACAGTATTAATGTACTGTGGCGAGCAGGGACGATTCAAGCCATAGAAAAAAAGCGACTAACCTACTTTAATGAAATAAATTCTCTGACTAAAACGGGTAAACTCACTCCCGAGGCCAAATTGGGCGCAGGCGACGCCCCTTATAAACTACTCAATGTACAAGAGAATGGCACACTAAGTGCAAACGAAAGCGATCATATTAGCTTTTTACCTTATGTACATAATGTTGACTCTTTTGGCTATAACACTGCCATGATTAAGCCTGGTATTGCTTATGAAACTGAAAGCTGGGGCTGGCTACTGGATGATGCGCACCGAGGCAAAGTCGGCATTGTAAATGCACCCACAATAGGCTTGTTTGACCTGGCTTTGGCAGCACAAAGCAAAGGATTGATAACATTTAAAGATATTGGTGCGATTACTCGCTCTGAGCTTGACCGTTTATTTAGTATTTTAATTGACTATAAACGACAGGGGCATTTTGCGGGTTATTGGAACTCGGTGCCAGAGTCTATTGAATTTATGAAAAGCCAACGCGTGCATATTGAAAGTATGTTTTCTCCTGCTGTTGCCTCACTAAATAGTCAAAATATTAACGTACGATTTGCCGCCCCAAAAGAGGGCTACCGAGGCTGGCATGGGGTCATGTGCTTATCATCACAGGTTAATAATAACCAAAAAGATGCCGCATACGATTACATGAACTGGTGGCTTTCGGGGTGGGCGGGCGCATTTATTGCTCGCCAAGGATATTACATTAGTAACCCGCAGCGCTCAAAAGCAATGCTTTCACCAAGCGAATGGGATTACTGGTACTTAGGAAAGCCCACTTCGGTTAACTTGCTAAACACCCAGAAACAGGTCGCAGTAAAGGCCGGTGAGCAGCGAAATGGCGGTAGCTATTTAAAACGTTTAAGCAATGTAGCTGTTTGGAATAGCGTTATGCCTACTTACGATTACAGCTTACAAAAATGGTATGAGTTAATAAGCAGATAATGATAACCCGCTCAATAAAATCTAAAATAATAATTGCCTTATGCGTTTTAATTACCTTATTAATTTTGCAAAGTTACTTATTCAATTATTCGCAAAAGTCGCTTTTTGAGCTACAAAACGCGCAGCACAAAGCATTATTACAAAGTGAAGCTGTCACCCGCTTAGAAAACGATGTGATTTCTTTGCAAAGCCAAGCCATAGCTTATTTAGATCATGCTAATAGCAATACTATTGATAAGTTTAATATGCACTATAACGATGCAAAAATGGATTTAGGCAGGCTTAGTAAACATATAGAAGAATATGATGAAAGCTATCAAAGCAACATTAAGCGCCTCAACGAGTATTTAAATAATTACCAAGATACGTTTAACCGGGTGGTCGTTAACAGAACTAAGCGAGAGCAGTTGTACCTTTCACAGTTTAAGCAGCCTATTGACACACTAAAAGCGCAACTTAATAAGCTGGAGAAAAGCACGCTTGGTAACAAACAGACAATAATAGTGAATATCCTTTTAACTATTAGCAATATAGAACAGGCAGCAAACAACTATTTACACAAGCCAAATTATGATGAAGCAAAAAATGTGCAAGATAACCTAGCACACTTAAACACCCTGCTTGCGCGCATTGAAACCGCTAATACTATCCAATTTAATAATACTGACGAGCTTGAGCAAGCATATAGCCAATTAGTTATATTAACGCGCAGTTATACGTTTTCTATAAATGTAGTTTTAACTGGAATAGAAAACGAGCTCCTTTACCTAGCCGAAAAAATCAGAGCTATTGAGAAACAAAAGCTCACCCAAACAGAGCAGCAGCTGAGAGAGCACGTACTCAAAAGTACAGAGATGGGAAATCTATTTGCGGCTTTAATCTCCGTCATAATTACGATAATCACCTTTTTTATTTTTAACTCCGTCATTAAGCCTATCGCACAGTTAACCAAGCTGCTAAAAGATATGAGTAATGAAAAACAAGTTACACTTAATAGTAATACACACCATCAAAATGAAATTAACTCTGTTATTACCGCGGCCAATGCGCTGTATTTAAAAAATAAGCAAACAAAAGAGCTACTAGCAGAAACGCAAGCGCTTAATTCAAAAATGGAATCAATGAATAAAGAGCTTACACTGGCCATCACTCAAGCAAAAAATGCCAACCAAGCGAAAAGCGACTTTGTTGCTAATATGAGCCATGAGCTACGTACGCCCATGAATGGTATTTTAGGCATGCTACAGCTTTTACAAAGCAGCGCCCTGCCACCCAAGCAAAAACACTACGCCGATAAAGCCTTTTCAAGTGCCCAAAACCTTCTGCAAATTCTAAATAACGTGCTCGATTTTTCTAAACTTGAGTCTGATAAAGTCAAACTTGAATCAATCCCTTTCACTTTGCATACCGTGGTGTCTAATGTAAAAAATTTATTCTCGGTGAACGCTAAACAAAAAGGGTTGCGCCTTAATTTTGTATTACATGTTGATGCAGGGCTAGAGCTGATGGGTGATCCGCTGCATTTAAGTCAAATTATTAATAACTGTGTAGGTAATGCAATTAAATTTACAGAGCGCGGTGAAGTAACAGTAACGATTGAAGCCACCACACAAAATGAACAGCAAATTCAATTGCGCTTTGGTATTAAAGACACTGGCATAGGCATGACCCCAGAGCAAACAGCATCCATTTTTGACTCGTTCTACCAAGGCGACTCTAGTACAACACGCAAATATGGGGGAACAGGGCTAGGCTTAACCATTTGTAAGCAGCTTACTAAGTTGCTAGGTGGCGAAATACAAGTACGCAGTACACCACAGCTAGGCAGTGAGTTTTACTTTACACTCCCATTTAAAATGACCAATAAAGAAGCACTTAAAAAACATGCGCTACTTATTAGCCCCGATAATGAGCAAATAAAATCACTCACCGCGTTGTTAAGCAACGCCGATATTACGGCAGAAATTACCCAAGAGCCGTTGCGTGCAATTGCAAAAATGTCTCAACCCAGTAACCCTTTTAATATTGTTATTATGTCGTTGCCGCATAAAGAGCTAAAAGATAATTTTATTTTGCAGCAACTGTACTTACAAAAACAAAAAAATAAACATAAGTTACTGCTTATTCTACTTATTAGCGATCAAGAACACCCACAATCAATCCCCGATAGCGACCATATTGATATTTTAACAATAGGCAATACCGATACTGAGTCACAGTTAATGCGTTTATTATTGCCCGAAACAACGCAGCTTAAAGAGGGAGAGTCTTACCCACAATATACTGGTTATACTGCACTTACTGTAGATGATAACTCTGTAAACCAAGAGATTCTTGAAGCACTGTTAACTAAAATGAATATGACCGTTATCTCTGCAAATAACGGTGAAGAGGCCCTAATAAAAGTAGAAGAAAGTGCAATTGATATTATATTTATGGACATTCAAATGCCTGTTATGGATGGTTTAGAAGCCACACGTATACTACGCCAAAGAGGTTATACGCTTCCAATCGTTGCAGTTACGGCAGCTGTATTACCTAATGATAAAAAAGCCGCTATAAGAGCAGGCATGGACGACTTTTTAGTGAAGCCGCTGTTATTTGGCCTGCTTTGCAATACCGTAGAAAAACATTTAAAAAAGGCCCAAACGCTGAGTACATTAAATCTCGCTGTAGCAAAGGATAACCTTGAAGATAATAATGAACTCATCAATTCAATCTTTTCTAAATTTGACAGTGACTATAGCCACTTTATGGAAACAATCTTAAAGCATTTAAAAAATAATGAGCATGAAGCATTAGTTAGGGAAATGCATAATTTAAAAGGCCTTGCTGGCACACTAGGGTTAGAGCGACTTGAGCAAAGTGCCAAAAAAATTGAATTAGAGCTGATAAATAACACTCACCCTGATTTTAGCGCTTTTAATGAACAACTGACCTTAGCACTTTATGCCATTAAACAGTTGCAAGTAACCAATACGTATAACCAGCAGGCCGGCGCAATTAATTTAGAACAAAGCCCAGATACATTAATTGATGAGGTATATTCTTTAGCGTTATCTGCTCGTCCTATTCCTAGTAAATTAATTAGAGCAGTTGAGCTTCAAAAATTCGAGCATTCTCATCCATTATTTAAGCTAAAAGAGGCAATTGATAACTTTAACTACGCTTTAGTAATTAAACTGATTGATAAGTACAGAAATAACTATAAAAACTAGACAATTATGGCAACTATAAACTAACTTTAATGAGTAATTAAAGAATAAGGATTTAGTGTGCATTCAACCTTTCTTGCTAGCAATAATAAACCGGTAGTAAATCAACAGCGAAAACCTTTGATTCTCATAGTTGATGATGAACCTAGCAACCTACATGTACTAGTGGAAGGCCTACTTGCAGACTACGATGTACGCATTTCAACAAGCGGTGAGCAAGCGCTTGTATTTATAGAGTCCACCCGCCCTGATTTAATTTTACTCGATATTATGATGCCGGGCATGGACGGTTATGAAGTATGTAAAATACTTAAGGCAAAGCAAAACACCAAAGGCATCCCTATCATTTTTGTTACTGCTCTTACAGAAGAAGAATCTGAAGAGAAAGGCTTTGCCATGGGAGCTATTGACTATATCCATAAGCCTTATAAGTTAGCTTTGGTTAGAGCACGTATACGCACACACATTACTGCGCAAGGCATGTTAGACAGACTTATAGAAAAAAACTTTGATTTGCACGATAAATTATTAGAAATAGAGGCCCTTGCAAAAGAGTTAAGTCAGCGTGAAGAAGAGCTTAAGCAACTCTCATCTAAACAAAAATTATTTTATCAAGCCCTTACTAGTACGGCCGATGGTGTTGTTATCACTAATAGCGAAGGGAAGATTATTGCTGTTAATCCATCTTTTTGTAGAATTACAGGCTATTGCGAAGCTGAATCACTGGAAATGGACTTAAAAGATATTAAGCAAAATAACCACCCAAGTATTAGCTTTGATGAAGTGTGGAAACACGCAAACGAAGCAGGTTACTGGAGCGGCGAGCTTGTAACACGACGAAAAAATGGGGAACTCTACCCTGAGCTTTTAACACTTAGTATGGTTAAAAGCGAACAAGACGCCAATATACATTACATTGGTGTATTTAGTGATATCTCCAGCGTGAAAGTAACACAGGAACGAATAGATTATTTAACGTGGCACGATGAGCTTACTAAGCTACCTAATCGTAATGGCTTTTTGAAACAATTAGAGCAACAGTTACAAGATTGCAGTAACGATAAAACGTGTGCCTATATTTATATTATCGATATCGACAGCTTTCACTCCATTAATGATGGTTTAGGGCTTTTAGCAGGAGATAATATTTTAAAGGAGCTTGCTCAGCGTATTCATGCCAGTTTAGATAAAAAAGATATTATTGCACGCTTAGGCAGTGATGAATTTGCAGCCTTATGCAGTGTAGATAAAGGTGTTGGACGCACACGTGCGCAATCAATAGCAGAGAGCAAAGCACAAGAGCTTTTACACGCAGTTAACCGCCCTTTTGACGTTGATGGGCAAGAAGTGAGCTTAACAATTAGTATAGGCACTTATATTTTCCCGCGTGACGATGTCTGGGAAAGTGCGATTGAAACTATCAGAAATTGTGAAGCTGCCTGTTATAAAGCCAAAGAAAAAGGCGGAAACAGAGTTACATTTTTTGATACCACATTTGGTGAGCAAGCTAAACGACGCTTTGAGATTGAGCAAGATTTAAGAAAAGCCATCCCTCAAAATGAGCTATCTATATTTTTACAGTCACAATTTGATAGCAAGCAAACATTAAAAGGCGCTGAAGTTCTGTTGCGCTGGGAACACCCTCAAAAAGGGTTTATAAGCCCCTGTGAGTTTATATCAATAGCCGAAGAATCAGATGTTATTTTTGAGCTGGATTGCTGGGTTACTACCCATGCGCTTAACTTACTTACCAAGCTGAAATATAACCATCCAAGTTTAAATATTTCGGTTAATATAAGCGGCCGGCACTTTCATGAAGCGCGTTTTTTAAACTTTATAAGCGAGCAAATTAAACGTGTTGATATTAATCCTCAGCAACTGACTATAGAAATTATAGAAGGGACGCTACTAAATCACATGGAAGCCGCCATTGAAGCCGTACACTGCCTTAAAAAGCTGGGCGTACGCGTATCGATAGATGACTTTGGTACTGGCTACTCAAGTTTAACGTATTTAAAGCAGCTACCCATTCATGAACTTAAAATAGATCGCTCATTTGTACTCGAAGCCCCCACTGATAACAACGATAAATTAATTATTGATATGATTGTCAGCCTTGGCAGGTTATTTCAGTTAGAGGTCGTTGCGGAGGGGGTCGAGAATCAATCGCACTTTGACTTATTACAAGAGTATCCGGAAGTTATCTTACAAGGGTACCATCTGCATCGGCCTGAACCATTAAAAGATTGGTTAGAGAAGCTAAGTCACACTGTACAAAATGCATAAAAAAACGCCGATTTAACAATCGGCGTTTTTTTCTTTAATTGTCGTTAATCACGCACTTGGCCTTCACCATTAACTAAATACTTTTCAGTGGTAAGTGACTCAAGACCCATAGGGCCATAAGCATGTAGCTTAGTTGTAGCTATACCAATTTCGGCACCTAACCCCAATTGCGAGCCATCTGAAAAACGCGATGAAGCATTTACCATCACTACCGATGCATCAACACTGCGTTGGAAAAGCTCAGCCGCGGTGTCGTTTTTAGTACAAATAACCTCAGTGTGGTTTGAACCAAACTGTGCAATATGATCCACAGCAGCACTAAAACTTGGTACTACACGAATAGCAATTTCTAAATCTAAGTATTCTTCACCAAATTCGTTGTCGGCGAGAACTGTTGCATTATCGAAATATTTTGCCGCTTGCTCATCTGCATTAATTTTCACGCCTTCTTGGCGCAATACAACGGCACATAAATTTAAAAATTCGTCAGCGACGTCTTGATGAACCACAAGCCCTTCAAGCGCATTACATACGCCTGTACGCTGTGTTTTACCGTTTAATAGTAAGTTAAGCGCCACCTCTAGGTCGGCGTCTTTATCTACGTATAAATGACACACACCTTTAAAGTGCTGAATAACTGGAATAGTACTGTTTTCAGTTACAAAGTTAATTAACCCTTCGCCACCACGTGGAATGATTAAGTCTATGGTGTCACGTTGCTGCATTAGCTCCATAAGCAAAGCACGGTCTGGGTCAGGAATAACTGAGATCAGCGCTTTAGGTAAGTTATGTTTTTCCAGTACTCCATGCATTACGCTCGCAATGGCTTGTGAGCTTTTAAGGGCTTCTTTACCACCGCGTAAAATAACACCGTTACCCGATTTAAAACACAATGCCCCTGCATCCGCAGTTACGTTAGGGCGCGCTTCGTAAATCATGCATACAACACCTAATGGTACACGCATTTTACGAATTTTAATGCCATTTGGGCGCTCTGTAATATCGCGTAGCTGACCGACGGGATCATCTAAACTTACGATAACTTCAATACCTTCAGCCATGGCTTCAATACGCTCTTCGTTAAGCGTTAGGCGGTCAATCATTGAAGCGGCTAAGTTGTTATCGCGTGCTGCGCTTAAATCACTTTCGTTTTCTTTAATTATAAATGCTTTTTCTGCGCGCAGTGCTGCCGCCATCTCTGTTAACACTTGGTTTTTAGTCTCGGTGTCGAGTAAAGCAAGTGTATTTGCCGCTTTTGCTGCTTGGCGTGAAATATCCGTAATCAAACTCATGACTTCTCCAATAATGCGATATCTTTTTCTGAAATAACAGGACCAATAGAATCCTGCATTTTTTCACTAAATTCACTTTGCTCGTTATCAGCAATAAAGCTTAACAAGCAACTACTATAATTTGCGGTGGCTTTTGCTAAACGTGTGCCATCCTCGCTTCTAACTAAAATGGTATCGCCAATGGCAAACTCACCATGAACTTCCATTATTTCGTCGCCACGTATGCAACCGTTTTCACCTTCAAGAGACTCATCGAATGAGCCATCTACGACCACTTCACCTTGCTCATTCGCTGTATGCGTCATCCAGTGCACAGCTTCTTGCATTGGTTTTTCATAAGGAAGAAAGACACTACCGGGGTTATCTCCATCCAACAACCTATTAAAGGTCTCTTCTTTAAAACCATTAATAATGTATGTAGCAATACCGTGAGAAGTCGCTTTCTCTGCAGCTTCGATTTTGGTCTTCATACCGCCGGTGCCCACTGCGCTAGTAGCACATCCTGCCATAGCGTAAATAGACTCATCAATTGATTTTATTTCAGGCAGTAAAACTGCGTCTTCATGTAAATTTGGGTTTTTGTCATATAGCCCGTCCACATCTGAAAAAATCATTAATGCGTCAGCATCTGCAGCCGCTGCGACCATGGCTGATAAGTTATCGTTGTCGCCCACTTTTAAGTCATCGGTTGTTACAGCATCATTTTCATTAATAATGGGTAGAACACCATGTTCTAGCAAGGTAAAAATAGTTTCACGAATACTTTCATAGCGCTCACGGTCACGTAAGTCACCGTGCGTTAATAATAATTGCGCTGATGGAAAATCAAAAAAGCGATCCCACATAGCCATCATTTCGGTTTGCCCTGCCGCTGCCATCGCTTTTTTCATGACAACTGAACGTGGAATGTCAGATGGGAATAAGTGTGAGCCTGCAGCGACAGAACCTGAAGATACTAAAATCACCTCAATACCTCGAGCGCGGCAGCGAACAATAAATTGCGCAATGGTTAATAAATAGCGTGAGCGGCACCCATCTTGATCAGGCGCGATTAATGCACTACCAACTTTTAAAACAATACGACGCCAATTTAACTTTTGCATAAAATCTCAACTTTCCATTTTATCTACATTCACACTGTGTGAACTAAAATTAGGTAATTGCGTAAATAGCACGCAATTTCGAATAGGTTTTCATACACTTTTTAAACGCACGCCAACACACGACCTAAAATTGCTTTTAGGTTTGTAAAGACATGAAACAGCACCAACCAAAATGAATGGAGGCCTATTAAATATAAAGATAAAAAGTGTTGTTTATGTATCGCTGTAAAAAGCTGTGTGTGGCTTTTTTGTTAACAACATACATAGAGCCTCTAAAGTCAGATACACCAACAGATAGGGTGATGACTCAAGGACCGAGATTTAGCCGCCACGATGGGAGCTAAACATTGAAAGTAATAGTTCAACTCAAACATTTATTTACTTAATTACTTAAATAAACATGCTTGAAAAAACCATACCAAGATATTCAAAAATACAATAGCTACTAATTTAACGCTAATAACAGTATACATTACTATTATTACAGACCAAATATGACGTTAGTATTAATATTTAACGCGGTCTTGAAAATTATAATTAGATGACTAATTGTTTGAACTCTAAATATAATACGATATTTCGATAGACAAAATCAAGGCTAAAAATCACTCTAATGTATACCCACCCCTAGCATAATATTAATTAGTCACTTAAAATCAATCACTTATATTTATTTTCACGCTTTTATTCATTTTTTTATAAATAAATCAATAAGTTTAACCTACAATTTTTGTATTAAGCGCCAATATTTTATTAGCAAATTAAACATTTCACGTGTATACCCCTGTATTAATATTTAACAAAAGTTATACTTTTCATATTGTGATAAATAAGGAATTCTTAATTTATGTCAGCAATTTATATAGCCGGTATCGCACTTTGTTCAGTGCTTGCCCAATGGGTAGCGTGGGCATTTAAAGTACCCGCTATCTTGTTCTTATTGCTTACCGGTTTATTGCTAGGACCGTTTAGTGGTGTATTAGACCCAGATGCTTTACTTGGCGATTTGTTATTTCCTGTGGTGTCATTGAGTGTTGCTGTGATTTTATTTGAAGGCGCTCTCACTTTGCACTTCAGAGAATTAAAAGGCATAAGTAAGGTCGTTCGTAACCTGTGCTCTATTGGCATGATCACCACTTGTGTGGTGATAAGCTTAAGTGCCTATTGGCTACTCGAACTCAACTGGCGAGTTGCTGCTGTATTGGGGGCCGTACTCGTTGTAACAGGCCCCACAGTAATTGCCCCTTTACTTAATTCGATGCGCCCAACTCAAGATATTGATCGGATATTACGGTGGGAAGGCATTGTGATTGACCCAATCGGTGCCCTTTTTGCTGTACTTGTATTTGAAGCAGTTATGCTAGTAGGCCAAGGAGAAGTACTTAGCCATACTATTGTTGCACTTGTTAAAACAGTCGGCGTTGGGCTGTCTATAGGTATTGTTGCTGGGTGGATCACCACACAACTTATGCGCCGTGAATGGCTCCCCTTTGAACTCCATAAGTTTGGCATACTTGCATTAGTACTTATTAGTTTTTCGGTCTCTAATCATTTAAGCCACGAGTCAGGATTGTTGGCGGTTACCGTATTTGGTATTTGGCTTGCCAATCAAAACGATTTAGAAATCGATTCTGTATTGGAGTTTAAAGAAGACTTATCGATGATTTTAATATCATCACTGTTTATTTTACTTGCTGCACGCCTGCAGCTTTCTGACTTGATGATGTTAGATAGCGACGTATTTATATTTTTAGCCGTGGTGTTATTTATAGCGCGCCCATTGTGTATTGCTATATCTACTTTTGGTACTGACTTACCAATGAAGTCACGCCTGGTGCTATCATGGATAGCCCCAAGAGGTATAGTTGCTGCCGCGGTTGGGTCGGTGTTTGCATTAAGCATGATGGAAGCAGGCGTAGCTGATGCTGAAAAAATGGTGCCGTTAATATTCACTGTTATTATTATTACTGTGGTGCTCCAAAGCTTAACCGCTATTCCGGTTGCTAAGCTATTAGGTGTGCGCCAGCCTTCCCCAAACACTATTCTGATTATTGGTGCGAACCATGTATCGCGCGCTATTGGTAAAGGCTTGCAAGAGCAAAGTATTCCAGTTCACTTATCAGACCCCGCATGGGAGAACTGCAAAATGGCGCGTATGGATGGCCTTGCTTGTTATTACGGTAACCCACAGTCAGAGCATGCTGAGCGTTACTTACCGCTCACAACAATAAGAACGGTATTAGCGCTTTCACCTAACCGCCACCATAATGCGCTTGGTGTACAATATTTTTCTCATTTATTAAATGAAAAAAATGTATTTTCATTGCGCTCATCTACCTCGCATGCAAAAGCGAACAAAGACAGTGCAACATTCCTATCTAGGCAAATTTTGTTTGGTGAAGATGGTTCATACGCTCGCTTAAGCAGCATTATCGCTAAAGGTGGCAAAGTAAGCGCTACACGTATTTCAGAAGAGTTTGATTGGGAGAAATACCAAGAGATGAACCCTGAAGCGATCCCACTGTTTATTTTAAAAGGTGATAAAGACAACGACGAAGATACGCCAGTTAAGCTTCGCCCATTTACCAGTAATATGGAAAAGCCACCGCAAGAGGGAGAGCGTATATTTGCACTTCAGCCCCCAAAAATGTCAGTGTTAAAAGACCCAGCTAAATCAAAAGGCAAAGAAGAAAGCTAGCCACTTATAGTTATTAGACAAAAGCCCTAATTAATCATTAGGGCTTTTTATTTTAAAAAAATGGTGAGTATTATTTGGCACTTACATGGGTAACCGGGCGCGGGCCACAACACTATCTGGCATTTTTTGCGCTAGTAACTTAAGTGCACGCTCAATTTTTTTATGGGTGGCTTTATCTGCTACCGTGGTATTAAATAACCAGCGGTACGCATCTTCAAAGTCACGTGGGCTTCCATAGCCTGAATTAAAAAGCTTAACCAACCTTAGCTGCGCTTTTAGGTTTCCTTGAGCTGAAGCCTCCCGTAAATAGGTAATGGCCATAGCTTTATCTTGCTGTACTAAGCGGCCAGTGTCGTAATAACGCCCAAGCTGCTCTAGCGCAGCCGCTAGGCCTTGCTCAGCCGCTTTACGCATGTAGTACACACCTAACTCTACATTGCGTTCAACACACACGTTATAAGCCAGCATATCACCATATAAAAATTGGTAAGAAGGCAGTGCCATTTTATTGGCCCTTGCCTCTATATCTTGCACTAACTGGCAATCATCTGCCTTCACACGCTGTAAATGTGTATTTTTGTTTATTAGTGCGATTAGCTCCGGCTCGGTATAAAGCGGCACCGCAGCGGGTGTTTCTTCAGCTAACACATTGCTACTGATAGATAAAAGTAATGGAGCGAGCAAAGACGCTAATAAAGTATTACAGGTAGATAGGCGCATGTTTACCACGTATATAATAAAACTTATCAAATAATATACAAAGATCGTTCCAAGGTGAATTTTAGGCATAAAAAAAGCTGCAAAAGCAGCTTTTTTTATATTAATGGTAATTAAGCAAACGGGTTGCGAAGTACCATTGTTTCTACACGATCTGGGCCGGTAGAGATAATATCAACAGGTACACCTGTGATTTCTTCGATACGCTTGATGTAGTCAATCGCAGCCTTTGGTAGGTCTTCGAGACTAGTTACGCCTACTGTGTTTTCAGACCAACCCGGCATCTCTTCGTATACTGGTGTTACTTTCTCGTAACCCTCAGCAGCTAATGGCGTTACATTAGTCACTGTGCCATCTTCTAGCTGGTAACCAGTACAGATTTTAAGTGTTTCTAAACCATCTAACACATCTAACTTAGTTAAACAAAAACCTGAGATGCTGTTGATTTGAACTGCACGGCGCATTGCCACTGCATCTAACCAACCGGTACGGCGTAAACGACCTGTTGTGGCGCCAAACTCATGACCTTTATCGCCTAAGTGCTTACCTACTGGATCTTGTTTTTCAAGGCCATCGTAAAGCTCTGTAGGGAAAGGACCAGAACCAACACGTGTAGTGTACGCTTTAATAATACCTAGCACGTAATCAAGGTTTAATGGACCAAAGCCAGCACCAGTCGCAACACCACCAGCAGTGGTATTAGAAGAGGTTACATAAGGGTAAGTACCGTGATCGATATCAAGTAATGTACCTTGTGCACCTTCAAATAAAATGTGTTCACCCGCTAAACGTGTCTGATCTAAAAGCTCAGTTACATCAACAACCATTGCTTTTAAGATGTCTGCAACAGCCATTGCGTCATCAAACGTTTTTTGGAAATCAACAGCATCTACTTTGTAGTAGTTAACTAAAGTGAAGTTATGGTATTCAAGTACTTCTTTTAGTTTAGCTGCGAATAATTCTGGATTGAATAAGTCACCTACGCGTAAACCGCGACGGGCTACTTTATCTTCGTACGCAGGACCGATACCACGGCCAGTTGTACCAATTGGCTTGTCGCCGCGAGCAGTTTCGCGAGCTACATCTAATGCAACATGGAAAGGCAGAATTAACGGACATGCTTCACTAATTAAAAGACGCTCACGTACAGGTACGCCACGCTCTTCTAACATGCCAATTTCTTTCATTAGCGCTTCTGGTGATAAAACCACACCATTACCAATCACACATTTAACATTGTCACGTAATACACCCGATGGAATAAGGTGTAGAACTGTCTTTTCACCGTCAATAACTAAAGTATGACCCGCATTGTGGCCACCTTGGTATCGAACTACTAAAGATGCTTTGTCTGTAAGGAGATCAACAACCTTACCCTTACCTTCGTCACCCCATTGGGTGCCTAATACAACAACGTTTTTACCCATTGTAAATTCACTTCGAGAAAATTAGGACGAGATTTTACCAGAAAACTAAAGTAAAGATCACCCCTGTTCAGCTTATTTTTTCTGCGCGTATTTTTTAGGCCATCATACTTTTTAAATAACCACATATATAACAGCCATTTAAACTTTCAAATTATACTTAACAAAAAGCCCCGCATAGGCGGGGCTTTATAGCTTTAAATGATTAAGGCATCGCTTATTGCGCTGCAGCGCCTTTCATATATTTAAAGAAGTCGCTGTCAGGTGAAAGCACCATCACATCTTGCTTATCTTTAAAGGTCTTTTTATACGCCTCTAAAGAACGAACAAAACCAAAGAACTCTGGATCTTTGTTGTATGCTTTAGCATAAATAGCAGCAGCTTCTGCATCACCTTGACCACGTACTGAGCGCGCATTACGCTCCGCATCAGCGAGCATGACCGTTACTCGGCGGTCAACATTAGCACGAATTGTTTCTGCTTTTTCTTGGCCTTCCGAGCGATGCTCTTTTGCAACAGCAGTACGCTCAGCGCGCATACGTTGGTAAATAGAGCTGCTCACTTCTTGTGGTAAGTTAATTTGCTTAACACGCACGTCAAGTACTTCAATACCTAACTCGCGCGCACTTTCAGAAGCTTGTACTAATGCCTCTTCCATTAGCTCACTACGCTCACCTGATACAATCTCGCGAATAGTACGCGTACCAAAGTTAGTACGCAGACCATTATTAACTTTTTGCTTTAGTAGTGTTTCAGCATATTGCTTATCACCACGAGCACGAAGGTAAAATGCGCTAAAGTCGTTTACGCGCCATTTAACAAACGAATCAACAATTAAGTCTTTTTTCTCGCTTGTCACAAAGCGGTCTGGCGTGCCATCTAGCGTTTGAATACGTGCATCAATACGACGTACTTGGCTAAAAAATGGTACTTTTAAATGAAGGCCTGGGCTGTATACAACCGCTTTGTCTTCACTGTCTTTTTCAACCTTGCTAAATAGCAACACGATTGCTTTTTGCCCTTCAGGTACTACAAATACCGCAGAGAAAGACATAACAATGGCAGCTAATAGTATGACTAAACTAAAGTTTTTCATGACGCTTATCTCCCGTTATTGTTAAAGCGATCGCTGTTAAAACGGTCGTTACCGCTGTTCACAGTGCTGTTACGTGATGTATTTACTTTGTTACGTAAATCTTGAATATCACTTGAGCTTGGTAAAGCTACACGTGTTGCAGTGCCTTGCTTTTCCATAATTTTATCAAGTGGTAAGTACATCATGTTGTTACCGCCTTTAACATCAACAATGACTTTAGAGCTACTACCTAGCACTTCTTCCATTGCATCAATGTATAAACGTTCACGCGTTACTTCTTTAGCTGCTTGATATTCAGGTAATAGCTTTTCAAAACGAGCCACTTCACCTTGCGCTTCAAGTGTAATGCGTTCTTGATAACCTTCTGCCTCTTGCGTCATACGTGTTACTTGACCACGCGCGCGCGGTTCAATTTCACGTGCATAAGCTTCGGCTTCACGGATAAAACGCTCTTCATCTTCTTGTGCGGCAATCGCGTCATCAAATGCATCTTTTACTTCAGTCGGCGGACGCGAATCTTTAAAGTTCACATCGGTCACAATTAAACCTAAGTTATACGGTTCGATGATTTTATTAAGCTCATCCCACGTATTTTGACGAACGACTTCACGGCCATTAGTCAGTACTTGGTCCATTTTTGCATGGCCAACAACGTAACGTAGTGCGCTATCAAGCGCCTCTTCTAAGCTATTATCAGCATTAGTTACGCTAAACTTATAAAGATACGGGTCAATAACACGGTATTGCACTTCAAACTCAACGCTTACTACGTTTTCATCTTCAGTAAGCATAAACCCAGATGCAGATAATGAACGCACAGCTTCAATATCTACCGGAATAACCGTTTCAATAAAGGTCATTTTCCAGCGTAAGCCTGGCTCTGCAATACGGTCATACTTACCAAATTGCAATACCACACCACGTTCGGCTTCTTTAACCGTATAAATACCACTTAACGCCCACACAATTGCGGCGATAATGAGGATAAATGAAATACCGGCTCCGCCAAGTCCACCGCCGCTATTATTGCCGGATTTTTTACCGCCAAATAAGCCGCCTAACTTGTTGCTAAACTTACGGAACACCTCGTCTAAATCAGGTGGGCCTTGATCACGTCCGCCTTTATTGTTCCACGGATCTTTGTCATTGCCATTATTACCCGGTTCATTCCAGGCCATAGCTATACTCCATTGTTATCTAAATAAATTAGGAAATTGTGTTAAATCTATCAAATCTACCGCGTTTCTCATACAAAAACCGACATTTATATACCAATTTTTAATCGCGATTGATAAAACCCTCAATTTCAGGACCAAACTCTTTAATTAATCGGCTCCACTCAACCATAGGTAAACGTACATCTAACAACCAGTTACCTTGCTCATCAAAGCGCTCTTCATGGACTGCACTTAAGCTAAATAAGGACGCTCTTAATCGGCCATATTGAGGAGCAAGTAATAACGTATCGCTAAACATTTTCTTAGCAAGCAGGTCACTTATTGCTTCGCTAAGTAGCTCACACCCTTCGCCGGTTTGTGCAGATAACCATACTCTTATAGGCTGCCCTTGGTCATCCCGATCAATTCGTGGGCTTACATCATCAAGTGCATCAATTTTGTTATATACTAATAGTTGCGGTACTTCATCGGCTTCAATCTCTTTTAAAACCGATTGTACTTCCTCTATGTTTTCACGTCTGCGCGGGTCTGCAACATCAATTACGTGTAATTGAAGGTCGGCTTCACGCGTTTCTGTTAGCGTTGCTTTAAAGGCTGCCACTAAGTCATGCGGCAAATGGCGAATAAATCCTACTGTATCGGCCAAAATAACCGAACCAACATCACCTATATCAAGTTTACGTAGTGTTGGGTCAAGCGTGGCAAAAAGCTGATCCGCTGCGTATACATCTGAGTCTGTTATACGGTTAAACAGGGTTGATTTACCCGCATTGGTATACCCTACAAGTGACACGGTAGGAATTTCGTTACGCGTACGCGCACGTCTACCTTGCTCACGTTGTACAGCCACTTTGGCTAATCGGGCACGAATATTTTTAATGCGCGCGCGCAATAAACGTCTATCGGTTTCAAGCTGTGTTTCGCCTGGGCCTCGTAAACCTATACCCCCTTTTTGGCGCTCAAGGTGAGTCCATCCTCGGATTAATCGAGTAGACATATGCCTAAGCTGAGCAAGCTCTACTTGTAGCTTACCTTCGTGGGTACGGGCTCTTTGGGCAAAAATATCAAGAATAAGTGTTGTTCTATCAAGTACACGACATTGGCAAACGCGCTCTAAATTACGTTCTTGAGACGGACTTAATTGATGATTAAAGATGACAACATCTGCATTGTGGATTTTGACAATCTCAGCTATTTCTTCTGCTTTACCGGTACCGACGAATAGTTTCGGATGTGGTGCTTGGCGGCTGCCTTGCACAACCGCCAAACTACTAACACCAGCAGAAGATACCAACAACTCTAATTCATGAAGATCTTCACGATCGCCATCTTTAGGTAAGTCGATATGAACTAAGACTGCCTGTTCGCCGGATTCATAGCGGTCAAACAAGCATTACGCTCCTAATTAAATATTTCCTGGTTCTTGCTCTTCAGTGTCATCGCTCCCTTGAACACCTTGGAAGTTGACTGCACGAGCAGGTACAACTGTTGAAATTGCGTGTTTATACACCATTTGGTTTACAGTGTTTTCAAGTAAAATAACGAATTGGTCAAATGACTGAATTTTACCTTGTAATTTTATGCCATTTACCAAAAAGATTGATACTGGAATGCGCTCACGACGTAGTGCATTCAAAAATGGGTCTTGTAACGATTGGCCTTTTGCCATGTTATTGTTCCTTCGTTCTAGGTGTTATTATAATTTAAGTAGCTGAACTTATTTAATTAAATAATTAGCAACTACTACTAGCTTAGCGAACTTACTACGCGTTGCAAGTTTTCTTCATCGCCTGTTGTTAACCACGTAACATCAGACCAACTCCGTAACCACGTTAGCTGGCGTTTTGCCAATTGACGCGTTGCAGCAATGCCGCGAAAAACCATCTCATCATGGTCTACTTCACCCGCAAGGTAATCCCACATTTGTCTATAACCTACACAACGAATAGAAGGCATATTGGGGTGTAAATCCTTACGTAGATATAGGGTCGAAACTTCTTTTTCAAACCCCTGCTCTATCATTATTTTAAACCTTTTTTCAATTCGCTGATGCAATTCACTGCGATCATCAGGCGCAATCGCAAATTGATGAAAAGTATAAGGTAACGTTGGCTGCTTTTGCTTTTGCAATTCCGTCATTGTTTTACCACTAATACGGTAAACTTCCAAAGCTCGATTTATTCTTTGTGAATCATTTTCACTTATTTTGTCGGCCGCTTGCGGATCAACTTTAGCAAGCTCTTGATGTAAGTGTGGCCAGCCAAATTGTTTTGCTTGCGCTTCAAGCTCTGCTCTTACTATTGGGCAAGCCTCTGGCAGTGGCGATAATCCATCAATTAAAGATTTAAAATACATCATGGTGCCGCCCACCAATATAGGTACTTTACCTTGTTGATGAAATTCATCAATTTTTTTTATCGCATCACGTCTAAAATCAGCAACTGAATAAGTTTCACTCGGATCGAGCAAATCTATTAGGTGATGCGGAGCACGCGCAAGTTCCTCTGCATCGGGCTTTGCCGTACCTATGTCCATACCTTTATACACTAACGCTGAATCAACGCTGATTATTTCCGTATTTAAGTGCTCACACAGTGAAATTGCCAATGCTGTTTTACCAGCTGCGGTTGGGCCCATTAAAAATATGACCGGTAAATTGCTCAACACGGGTACCTTAATTTAATTGCGTTAAATAGTGTTCTAGATCTATTTTAACTGCTTTTTCTTTTAAACGTTCAATTGTTTGCGGATTATTTTGTAAGCTAATTTGTAATTCAATAAACGCATTACTTTCATAAAAGCGTTCTGGTACGCAACTAAGTTGCCATGACAGCCATGCTTGTAAGTCCTCTAGCTGCGCTTTACATGCGCCAAGTAGGCTTTCAATTGCAGCAGAAACATCGAGTAAATATAAACAAGTCGGTAGCTTTTTAACCATCACAAACTGTTTTTCAATAACTAACTCAAAGCCCAATAAGGTAAACCACGACTGTTGCTGAGCGATTAGTTCACAGTCAGCTTTTTCAAGGTTAACCCTTACTGGTAATAACAAGGCTTTGCCCTCTAAATTACCCAGCTCTTTTATTTGGCCATGCCAATAATCTACAAGTGCATGCTTATAGTGCGCGCAAAATAATTGTCGCTGTTGAGTAAATACACACACACCTTTATTTACATTTAATACCTGCACACTTTTAAATGTGTGTGTAGCGCTCTCATCAGTTATCAGCTGCGAGGGTATACTATGATCAAAATGTGCTGCTTGTTGTTCACTTACCCCTTGATAAAATGCATTGACATCGTGATAACTTGAAGCACTTTGTTTAGACTGAGAAGCCCTCCCTGCACTGGCTCCGCCTGAGCCCATAAGATTAGAGGAAGGACGACTAGAAAAACCACTACTTTGTGAATCTATTGGCTGCAACGGTGACTTGGGGTAATCATACCCTTGCTGAACTGTCTGATTATTAGCTACATGACTTGGCTGCTCAATAAATGCTGAGGATTGGTAATCGTCTGTGGGCGCTTGATTAGTTGCGAATTCACCTTGTAAAGGCACAACTACTTGCTTAATCGCCTGCAATATAAAATCGTGCACTAACCGGCCTTGATGAAAACGCACCTCGTGCTTAGCGGGATGAACATTTACATCTACCTGTCGTGGGTCAATATCAATATAAATAACAAAACCAGGAAGCTCTTGCGCGCCACTTACTTCTTCAAACGCCTGACGAATAGCGTGTAAAATTAGCTTATCGCGCATCATGCGGTTATTTACATAGGTATATTGCGTGGTATTTGCTGACCCCACCGGTAATACCCAACCATGCAGCTGTAAACCACTTTCACCAGATTGAATATGTAATCCTTGCTCGGCAAACGCTTTACCTGCAACTTGCGCAACCCGAGTAATAGCTTGATCAGGATCGGTTTTAGCACGATACTGCCTAACCACCTTTTGGTTATGCGTCAGTGTAATCGACACATCAAAACGACTCAGTGCAATACGTTTTATCAGCTCATCTATATGGCTAAATTCGGTTTTTTCGGTGCGTAAAAACTTACGCCTTGCTGGGGTGTTAAAAAATAAATCTTTAACTTCTATTGTTGTGCCATCTGGGTGAGCTACGGGCTTTACTTGCACATCCATATCGCGGCCCTGTGCAAACGCTTGCCATGCGGCATCTTGTGCTTTGGGCTTTGAGCAAAGCGTTAAACGCGATACCGAACTAATAGAGGCAAGCGCTTCACCTCTAAAACCTAAAGAGCAAATGTTTTCTAAATCATCAAGCGATTTAAGTTTACTTGTTGCATGGCGTGAAAGCGCTAGCGTTAACTCATCTTTACCAATACCTGAGCCATTATCACGAATACGAATAAGCTTGTGACCACCACGCTCTATATCTATTTGCACACGCGTAGCGCCCGCATCTAAGCTATTTTCGACCAGTTCTTTAACCACTGAAGCTGGGCGTTCAACCACTTCACCTGCCGCTATTTGGTTAGCGAGTCGTGCAGGTAATATTTCAATACTCATAAGGCCCCTAATACGTGTACAGGTTTAATAAGCATCAACTCTGCGGTATGTCCAGCTCTTGACCTATGAACAAGGTGTTTGAGCGTAGTTGATTAACTTGTTTTAATTTGGCTACCGATACGCCATAGCGACTCGCTAATAAGCTTAGCGATTCACCTGGGCGAACTTTATGCTTTGTTGGATACTGCGATTTAAGCTTTGCAAATAACGAATCATCAGGTGGGTTTTTTAAGTAATAATTTTTTATAGACGTAAACATGGCTTTTGCTAAGCGTTCTTGGTGGTTAGCGCTTTTTAACATACGCTCTTCACGGGGATTAGAAATAAACCCTGTTTCTACCAAAATAGATGGAATATCTGGCGACTTTAATACAGCAAGACTTGCATGTTGTGGATCTTTTTTATGTAATTTGGCTACTTTTTTTAGCTCTTTGACCACTTCTTCGGCCACACTAAGCCCTGTTTTCATTGAGTGGTCCATCGACATATCAAGCAGGGCCTGCGCAAGGTATTTTTCGTTAGCGGCATCTTTAATTACATCGGCTGCACCACCTAAAAGCTCTGAGTGTTTTTCTTTATCTTCTATCCATTTACCAATCTCAGAATTAGCGCGACCCAGTGATAAAACCCACACCGAAGCACCGTTAGGCCCTGGGCTGGTAAAGGCATCGGCATGAATTGACACTAAAAAGTCGGCTTTTTTCTGGCGTGCTCGGCTGGTGCGGGTATTAAGCTTAACAAAGTAATCGCCACTTCTTACCATGCGCGAAATCATGCCACGTTCGCCGTCAATCATACGCTCTAAACGTTTAGCTATTTGCAACGTAATGGTTTTTTCATACGTGCCTGAGGGACCAATAGACCCTGGATCTTCTCCACCGTGGCCCGCATCAATTGCAATAACAATATCACGCTCTTGGCTTAACTGGCGCTTTTTAGCTGCTTTTTGGGCAGGTGTAGTGCTTACTGCGGGTTCACTTTTATTATATAAATCCACAACTAGCCTGTTTTTGTACGGGCCAGTAGGTGCCAGCGCGAAAATAACCGGCTTAATAGGCGCAGTTAGCTCAAAAACAAAACGTACGCTTTGCTTATTTTTAGGCTTAGAGTAACGTAATTTGCTAACAATTTTATGCTTAGAAGGAATATTCGGTAATACTTTTAACCCTTTGGTGTTTACAAGGTCTACCACTAAACGGCTTGGGTTTTTAAGCATAAAGTAGCTGAAATCGGGCTTGTCATCTAAATCAAATACCACCCGAGTGCTATCTGGTGAGGGCCATACCCGTACACTATTAATTGTATTTTGTGCCCACAGCGGCAGGCTCATAGCGAAAGCTATGAAACAAATAAAAAGTTTAACTACACCTCGATTCATTTTAACTACCATTGCCTTAACTATTTATTGTTATGAAAGTGAATACATTGATCCACTATTAATTTATTCACCAAGGTTTAGGCTATTGAGTTTTTCAACAATTGCTACTCCACGCTCACTAGCACTGTTTATTGCAATTTTACGCTCATCACCAACATAACTTAAGGTAATATCTAAATCGGGAACGGGTATAAAGTCGCCGCCTTTTTCTGGCCACTCTACAACACAAATAGCCTGCTCAGAAAAGTAATCTCTTATACCCATGTATTCAAGTTCTTCAGGATCGCCTAACCGGTACAAGTCAAAGTGATACACATTTGCACGTACCAGTTCGTATGGCTCTACCAGCGTGTAAGTTGGGCTTTTAACCTTACCTGAGTGTCCAAAGCCTTGAACTACACCACGCGTAAATGTTGTTTTACCTGCACCTAAATCACCGTGCAAATAGATCACTGCACCTTGCTCTATAATAGCAGCCAGTTTGTTACCCATAGCTACTGTGGCAGTTTCATTATGTAGGTGAGCTTTAAAACTACGCGTCATGGTTACCTCAAAAATTTACTAAAAGCGCATCTTTGCTAATCATACCAGAATATTTCTTGAAGGCGATAAATTGGCGTTTTAGGCATAAAAAAACCGGCCTAAGCCGGTTTTAATTAACTGTGGCTTTATAGCCCTAGTTTTTTCTCAAGGTAGTGAATATTTGTACCACCACTTTGGAAGTTTTCGTCTGCGAGAATTTTCTTATGTAATGGCGTATTTGTCTTAATGCCATCGATAACCAATTCGTTCAACGCATTACGAGCACGGGCAATTGCTACATCACGGTTTTCACCGTAAGTAATAAGTTTACCAACCATCGAATCGTAATGTGGAGGCACTGTATAGTCAGCATAAATATGGCTATCCCAACGAATGCCTAAGCCACCTGCAGGGTGAAAACGCGTAATTTTACCAGGCGACGGGATAAACGTTTCAGGATCTTCTGCGTTAATACGACACTCAATTGCATGCCCGCGGATAACTACGTCATCTTGCGTGAAAGACAGCGGTTGCCCTGCAGCAATTTTTAGCTGCTCTTTTATTAAGTCAACACCGCTTACCATTTCTGTCACTGGGTGCTCAACTTGAATACGCGTGTTCATTTCAATGAAGTAAAATTCGCCGTTTTCGTATAAAAACTCAAACGTACCCGCACCACGGTAACCAATTTCGATACATGCACGTGTACAGCGCTCACCAATAAATTTACGCACTTCTGCCGTTATACCTGGCGCAGGCGCTTCTTCAACTACTTTTTGGTGGCGACGTTGCATAGAACAGTCACGCTCACCTAAATGGACAGCATTACCTTGTCCATCTGCAAGTACCTGAATTTCAATATGGCGAGGGTTTTCAAGGAATTTTTCCATGTAAACCATGCTATTACCAAAGAACTGTTTTGCTTCTTGTTGAGTAAGCGCGATTGAATCAATCAATTCAGCTTCGCTACGTACTACACGCATACCACGGCCACCACCGCCACCAGCGGCTTTAATAATTACCGGGTAACCAATGCGCTTAGCTATTTGCATGTTGCGTTCTTTGTCATCCGATACTGGACCATCAGAACCAGGTACACAAGGTACACCGGCTTTGCGCATTGCATTGATTGCCGATACTTTATCGCCCATAAGACGAATAGTGTCGCCTTTTGGACCAATAAATACAAAACCACTTTGCTCAACTTGGTCTGCAAAATCTGCATTTTCTGAAAGAAAACCATATCCTGGGTGAATAGCTACAGCGTCTGTTACTTCAGCAGCCGCAATAATACGCGGGATATCTAAGTAACTTTCAGAGGCTGGAGGTCTACCGATACAAATGGTTTCATCTGCAAGTAATACGTGCTTAAGATCGCGATCCGCCGTTGAATGCACAGCAACCGTTTTGATCCCAAGCTCTTTGCAGGCGCGCAATACGCGAAGTGCTATTTCACCTCGGTTTGCAATGACTACTTTATCTAACATAAGAGTTGGCCTTTAGGTTACTAAATTATTCAATGATGAATAGAGGTTGATCAAATTCTACTGGTTCGCCATTTTCAACTAAAATAGCTGTCACTGTACCGGCTTTATCTGACTCAATTTGGTTCATCATTTTCATTGCTTCAACGATACATAATGTATCACCTACTTTTACCTGAGAACCTACTTCTACGTATGCTGGCGCTTCTGGCGAAGCCGCTGAGTAAAATGAACCAACCATAGGTGATTTAACTTGATGGCCTGCAGGCGCTGCAGGTGTAGCATCGGCTTCAACGGCTGGCGCAGCTGGAGCTTGTGTTGGTGCAGCAGGCGCTGGAGCAGCAAATTGCTGTGGTGCGTACTGAGCGTAAGCAGGACCTGCGCTCATGTTGTTACGGTTAATACGTACTGACTCTTCACCTTCAGTGATTTCTAGCTCAGCAATGCCTGATTCTTCTACTAATTCGATTAGCTTTTTGATCTTGCGAATATCCATGAACGACCCGCCTATAAGTTTGTTAGTTTAAATTAATTCGAGTTTTGCAACCGGCTCACGGCAGCATTCAATGCTGCGTGGTAACCCATTGCACCTAATCCACATACCACACCTTGCGCCACATCAGAAAAATACGAATGATGACGAAATGCTTCACGTGCATGCACATTACTTAAGTGCACCTCAAAAAAAGGAATATCAACGCTTAACAATGCATCACGTAAAGCGACGCTAGTGTGCGTAAATGCAGCAGGATTAATAATTATGTAATCAACTGCCTGCCAAGCATCGTGTATTCTTTCAATAAGGGCTTGCTCACTATTACTTTGAAAATGCGTAAGCTGAACATCTAGACCCTCTGCGGCAGTCGTTAGTTCGCTCATAATTTCACCAAGAGTGTGCAAACCGTATTTTTCTGGCTCACGCTTTCCTAGCATGTTTAAATTTGGACCATTTATAACTAAAAGTTTAAATTTTGCAGCCATAATACGCGATATATCCTCTAAGTAATGAGTAAAGCCGTTGCGAGCTAATTTTGTACACTAAAGTAAGTATAAAAAACAAAAATTGCAACAAATTCTCACGTTAGCCAACTATTATAGTCAGTTCGATGTAAATAGCAGCAAAATACTGGTCTAATCTCTGGAGGTGTAATAAATATGACGTAATTGGAGGCAAGCCACTTGGTAAGCCCAAGCGGCTAAATTGCACTATTATTGTGCGCTGGCGCGCACTGCAGCTAGGTGGGTGGCAAAATCATCGGCGTTTAAAAATCCTGTAACGCGCTTTGAACTTAGCTCCTGCCCTTGTGTGTTAAAAAACAAAATACTGGGTAAACCAAACACAGTAAACTCTTCCATTAGCTCAATGGTGGTGTCATCACTTTGTGTTAAATCGATTTGAATTAACTGATAGTAACTAAACTCACTCTGCACGTTAGGATCAGGGAATGTGTAATGCTCAAACTCTTTACATGCCACACACCAATCGGCGTATAAATCAACCATCACCAGTTTACCTTGCTGATTTGCCTCAGCAACGGCCTTTTTTAACTCGGTTAAATTAGCCACTTGTTTAAACTCATTACTTTGCTGACTAACCTGCTCAATCTGTTGCACTGGCCAAATAACATTTTTAGCTAACGTAAAACCGGTAACTACTAAAAATGTAGCACTAAACCAAAGCGTGGTTTTAAGTTTGCTTTGTGGCTGTGCACTTTGCCAATAGTGTAAGTAAACGGCCGTTGCCAGAGCTAAAATACCCGCCAAAAGTAAAATAATGTCCGCACTAATTATGCGCTCTAATAAAATAAGCGGCACTACAAGCATAATAAAGCCAAATAATGTTTTAACTTGCTCCATCCAACCGCCCGCTTTAGGAAGCAACTTTCCTCCAGACGTACCAAGTAATAAAAGCGGTAGGCCCATTCCTAAACTTAATACGTACAGGGTTAAACCACCGACAAGGTAATCACCACTTTGGGCTACAAATAACAGCGCAGCTGATAACGGTGCTGTGGTACAAGGTGATGCAATTAACCCCGACAATACCCCCATTAAAAACACACCAAGGTAATTGCCGCCTTTTTGGTTATTACTAACTTGCGTTAGCTTGCTCATCATGGCGCTGGGTAACTTGATTTCGTACCAGCCAAACATCGACATTGCGAGCAATACAAACAGTAAACTAAAACTAATAAGTACATAAGGGTGTTGTAAGTACCCCTGCACTTGCCCGCCTAAAGCCGCCACTACTAACCCTAATGCAGCATAAGTAAGCGCCATACCTTGTATATATACAAACGACAGCGCAAACGCTTTTTTAGTAGATAGATTTTGCTGTCCCGCAATTAAGCTCGATAAAATAGGAAACATAGGGAACACACACGGTGTAAACGCAAGCCCCACCCCAACAGCAAAAAATATAAGTAAATTGGTTATTAAACTTTGACTTGCTAATCGCTCTGTAAAGCCTAATTCTTGAGTGGGTGTGTTATTTTGGTTACGTGATGAGTCTACAGAAGGGGTTAATGCGCTTAATGTATCACCGGTATTAGCAGACGGCTTGTTACCTTGCGCTTGTTCTGAGGCAATAACGCTTAAAGGAATGCTAATCACCTCTGGCGGGTAACACAGCCCTGCTTTGGCACAGCCCTGATAACGCACCTTTACAACAGCACCCTCTGTAACATTACTGAGCTTACTTATAACACTTACACTATTGAAAAAAACTTCGGTTTTGCCAAAAAACTCGTCTTCAATTATTTCGCCAGTACCGGCGTCGCCTACCTTTATGTTGGCACCTTTGGCGATAATTTCTATTTTCTTTTTATAAAGGTAATAGTCAGGGGCTATATCCCACCCCACAAATAAAGTGCTACCTTGCTGATCAAAATCAAATACAAACGCTTGGTCTACGGGTAAAAAGGTTTGCTGTGGCGGGGCAAGTAAATCACCTAGCACATTATTGGTGTTTGCCTTTACCGGAAGCGCCAGCAAGCTAACCAATAATAAAAAGAAAAACCGCATTAATTTAATACCTCATCCATCCAATGAAAATAAGCCAAATTACCGGTGGCCACATCAACCACCTGAATTTCGGGTACTTCGTAACTATGTAAACCTTTAATGGTTTCAAAAACATCATTCATTTTTTCTGATTTTGTTTTAATCAGTAGTTTTGCTTCTATCTCTTCAGCCACATCGCCTTCCCACATATAAACTGAGGTCATATTTGGTAAAATATTTACACACGCCGCTAATTTTTGCGCTACAAGTGCTTTTGCTAAAGTGCGCGCTTCAGCCTCATCTTTGCACGTGGTAAATATCAATTTAAATTGCGTAGTCATAATTAACCTTTACTAATTTATAGGGAACTAATGCAATAGTATCTGATAGCTAATGTAATGTGTAGGCGATGAATAATTGTAGATATTAAGCAATTATTAATCACTTTAAGCTCAACCTTGAAAATAGACCCTTTCACCCTCACTTATATTTCATTCACTCTTTTGAGTGCCATTATTTAGAGAGCCCTATGTTTAGATTTTTATTTGTGTTGTTTATTATCATTCCTATCATCGAAATTGCGCTACTAATACAGGTTAGCGATGTAATTGGTGGGTTTGCGACTATAGCCCTAGTGATTATTACGGCTATTTTGGGCGCCAGAATGGTTAAACAACAAGGTATGGGTGCATTACAAAATGCACAAAGCCAAATGGCCCAAGGGCAAATGCCAGCTAAAGAATTATTTACCGGTATTTGCGTGATCATTGCGGGTGTTTTATTACTAACCCCAGGCATTATGACCGATGTATTCGGCCTACTATTATTAACCCCTTCAATACGCAATAAACTGGCTGCAGGCCTTGCAAGTCAGGCAACGGTGCGTATGAGCACAGGTGCACAACAAGGCACTTCAGCCTTTACACAACACCCACACTCGCAGCAAGAACAACAGCATGTAAATAAACCAACGACCATTGATGGCGAATATGAGAGAAAAGATTAAAAATTTATCGATTTTTCTCTTGGAATTTTACACTCTACCCCCATTAATGAATGCAAATTAGAAAAGCTTTTTTCTGTACTGTTCAGAAACTGTTAGGAGAACTAAAAAAATGAACATTCGTCCTTTACAAGATCGCGTAATCGTTAAGCGTCTAGAAGAAGAAACCAAGTCTGCTGGCGGTATTGTATTAACTGGCTCTGCAGCTGAAAAATCAACTCGCGGAGAAGTTATTGCTGTTGGCAATGGTCGCGTTCTAGATAACGGTGACGTTAGAGCTTTAGAAGTAAAAGCCGGTGACACTGTGTTATTTGGCTCATATGTTGAAAAAACTGAAAAGATCGAAGGTCAAGAGTACCTGATCATGCGTGAAGACAACATTTTAGGCATTGTAGGCTAACCCTACTTTTCGTTTAACAAACATTTAAGAATTTAGAGGAAATTAAAGATGGCAGCAAAAGAAGTACTTTTTGCAGGTGACGCACGCGCTAAAATGCTAACAGGCGTAAACATCCTAGCAAACGCAGTAAAAGTGACCTTAGGTCCTAAAGGCCGTAACGTAGTACTAGATAAATCATTTGGCTCTCCAGTGATCACCAAAGATGGTGTATCTGTAGCAAAAGAAATCGAACTTGAAGACAAGTTTGAAAACATGGGTGCACAAATGGTGAAAGAAGTTGCATCTAAAGCAAATGATGCAGCGGGTGACGGTACCACTACCGCAACTGTACTTGCACAATCTATTGTAAACGAAGGGCTTAAAGCGGTTGCAGCGGGTATGAACCCAATGGATCTTAAACGCGGTATTGATAAAGCAATTATCGCTGCAGTAGAAGAGCTTAAAGCGCTATCTGTACCATGTGCTGATACTAAAGCAATTGCACAAGTAGGTACTATTTCAGCTAACTCTGACAAAGAAATTGGCGAAATCATTGCTAACGCAATGGAAAAAGTAGGCCGTAACACAGGTGTTATTACTGTTGAAGAAGGTCAATCATTAGAGAACGAACTAGATGTTGTAGAAGGCATGCAGTTTGACCGTGGTTACCTATCTCCGTACTTTATCAACAACGCTGAAAAAGGCGCAGTTGAATTAGATAACCCATTCATTCTACTTGTAGATAAAAAAGTATCTAACATCCGTGAGCTACTACCTACATTAGAAGCCGTTGCTAAAGCAAGCAAGCCACTACTAATCATTGCTGAAGACCTAGAAGGCGAAGCACTTGCAACACTTGTAGTTAACAACATGCGCGGTATTGTTAAAGTATCAGCAGTTAAAGCGCCTGGTTTTGGCGACCGTCGTAAAGCTATGCTACAAGATATTGCCGTACTAACTGGCGGTACTGTTATCTCTGAAGAAATTGGTTTAGAGCTTGAAAAAGCAACTATCGAAGACCTAGGTACTGCTAAGCGCGTAGTTATCACCAAAGATGATACAACTATCATTGATGGCGCAGGTGAAGAAGATGGCATTAACGGCCGTGTTGCACAAATCAAAGCGCAAATTGAAGAAGCAACATCTGACTACGATAAAGAAAAACTACAAGAGCGTATGGCTAAACTTGCCGGCGGTGTTGCAGTAATTAAAGTAGGCGCAGCGACTGAAATTGAAATGAAAGAGAAAAAAGACCGTGTTGAAGATGCATTACATGCAACTCGTGCAGCGGTTGAAGAAGGCGTAGTACCTGGTGGTGGTGTTGCTCTAGTACGTGCTGCTAGCAAGCTAGTTGAGCTACTTGGCGACAATGAAGACCAAAACCACGGTATTAAAGTTGCACTTCGTGCAATGGAAGCACCACTTCGTCAAATCGTAACAAATGCAGGCGACGAAGCGTCAGTAGTAATAAACGCTGTTAAAGGTGGTGAAGGTAACTACGGTTACAACGCAGCCTCTGGCGAATATAACGATATGCTTGAAATGGGTATCCTAGATCCAACGAAAGTAACGCGCTCTGCACTACAATTTGCAGGTTCGATTGCGGGTCTAATGATCACTACCGAAGCAATGGTTGCTGAAATCCCTAAAGAAGAAGCTGCAGCTGCCCCTGATATGGGTGGCATGGGCGGAATGGGTGGTATGGGCGGCATGATGTAATCATCCTCCTTTAGGCACCTTGCTTATATAAAAACCCAGCTTCGGCTGGGTTTTTGTTTTTTAGTACAAGCCTATTGTTATTGCTTAATTTACCTCCACATCTATACCATGAGTTATTGGATTAAAGGTAAAAGGATTTGCTTAATAATAATTAAATAATCACCTTCTTTGTTTTGGTACTACTTATCTCAGGGTTAGTGGTATTTATTGCCTGGATTATGCTTAAGCCCGTTATATGGGGCAAGAGCATGTCTAAAGGAGCGTATTTATTTTTAGCGCTTTTTCCACTAATTTCACTTATGCCTATTCCACCCCCTACTTATGAGAATGTTCAAAAGGCCAAGCAAGAGCAGCGTAAACGCAAAGAGGACTCAGGTGACGACCCTACTAATGAAGATGAGTAAACCAGTTTAGCTGCGTAAATTAAAACACTTTTTAAGGATGCTTTAAGCATGCTCTAAGGTTTAAAATCGAGTGAAGCCTTATATTGCTAGCCCTATATGCAAAGCCAATGTATAACGTATATCTCCTCTTAAAATAAGCTTTAATAAACATTTACCTAAACTATTCAACCCTGTATTGATATGTGAAAATACACCGACATAAAACAACTTTAGGTTTTTAAGTTATGCCAAAGCAACATATAGGTAGTATTGCTCTTGTTGTAAAAGACTATGACGAAGCAATCGCATTTTATACAAAAAAGTTAAGCTTTGAATTAGTGGAAGATACGGATTTAGGTGATGGTAAACGCTGGGTGTTAATAACCCCACCCAACTCAAACGGCACACACATATTACTTGCACAAGCCACAGAGCCAGAGCAGTTTAACGCTGTTGGCAATCAAGCAGGTGGCCGCGTATGGCTATTTTTAAATACTGACAACTTTTGGCGCGATTACGAAAGCATGCTAGAAAATGGCGTAGTATTTCATGAGCAGCCTCGTAATGAGCCTTACGGTACGGTGGCCGTGTTTGAAGATCTTTATGGTAACAAATGGGATCTTATTCAACAGAGCTAAATACTTAGTTGATTAACGACCTGACTATTTGAAATAAATCCGAGGGTAGCATGCCGCGCTGCCCTTGCTCTTCAGCCGCAACCTCACCAGCTCGAGCATGGAGAGTTACCCCGTATCGTGCTGCTTCGTCGATACTAAGACCTTGAGCAAGCAATGCACCGATAATACCTGTCAGTACGTCGCCACTCCCTCCCACGGCAAGTGCTGCATTGCCATTTTCACACACCCAAGTGCTTTTACCATTATCAATTAAAGATCCAGCACCTTTTAATATGCAAGTAGCGTTATACCGTTTTGCGCATAATCGCACGCTATCAAACCTATTTGACTCTATTTCAGAGGTATTTTTGCTAATGAGCCTAGCCGCCTCACCAGGATGCGGAGTAAGAACACATTGAGCCAATGTATAAGCACTTGCATTTTCAGCTAATAAATTAAGTGCATCAGCATCAAGTACAAGCGGCATATTGTGCTCTTGGCAATAGTGCATTACTGTGCAAAACGTTTTTTTAGCCCATTCATCCTGCCCAAGTCCAGGACCAAGTACAACACAAGTTGCCCACTCTAAAGCCTGCTCAAGGTTTTCACTCATGACCATTAATTCTGGCCTACCGATACTTATTGGCATAATAGAGCTTTGGTGCGTATACACCTTCACCATCCCCGCTCCTGCTCGAAGCGCAGCTTCACTGCTTAGTCTGATTGCTCCCGCAGTACCTTGGTTGCCCCCTACGCATAATAACTTGCCATGATTGCCCTTATGGCTATTTAAAGCCCGAGAGCCCAAGCGATTAAAGCTGTCTATATTTATTAAATGAGCACAAGGTGAAGCGAGCTGACTAAAAGTATCTTCAATTGCTAATTCATCGAGAATCAACTCACCGGCATGTTGTTTACCTGTCCCTGTAGAAAGGCCTTGTTTAATCGCAATAAAAGTAAGCGTTTTTGTAGCTTGAATAGCTGCGCCTAATACTTCACCTGTATTTGCATCAATCCCTGAGGGAACATCGATACTTAAAACAGGCTTTTCGCTTTGGTTGATGGCAGTAATAATCTCACAATATTTTTCACGAACAGGTGAATTAAGGCCAGTACCCAGTAATCCATCTATTACACAGTCGCAGCAATCTAAGTCACTCTTAGTAAACTCGTTAACTATGCCACCATTATCAAGCCATAGCTGCTTTGCTTTAGCAGCGTCACCACTGAGTGTTTTTGCAGGATCTATAGCGCAAACTTTAACCTCTGCACCCGAGTCCTTAATTAAACGCGCGGCTATGTAAGCATCACCCGCATTATTGCCATTACCTGCAATAATTAAAGTGAGCTTAGCGTTAAAAGACTGCCACTGCTTGTATACGGACTCCCCCGCTCGCTGCATTAAAGTAAATAAATCTATTCCACATTGCTTAGCCGCCTCTCCCTCATAGGAGCGAACCTGCTCTTTCGTGTAAATATGCCTTTGTTTATTTAACATAGAAACTCGCCATAAATAAGTGTGTAGATCTTCTATAACTATAGCTTGGGATAAAAGAGCACTTTTCAATAGTAGATTTAGCGTGCTAAACAGCATTGAAACTAAAATTGAAGGCTTTATTACCAAGAGTTCGAGTTCTGTAGTGGTTTTTTTCGCGGGTTTCGTGATACCCAACCCACGCTACAGAGACAGGTGGGTAATGTGTAAAGGCATATATTGCACTTTTCTGGAGACGCAAAAAAGCCGCTTCATTTCTGAAGCGGCTTTCTCGTATCTGGAGCCTGGCGATGTCGTGGTGCCGATAGCAGTGGAGAGTCACTAACAGATGCTGCCTATCATCGCTTAATGTGTTGGATAACCAAAACACGGTTCACAAAGAGGCGCTGCGCTTAGGAGACGCTACGCTTTAGAGAAGAACATGCTGAATATTTCTTTTCTTATATTGGGAGCATGGCAATGTCCTGGTGCCCACAGCGATGAAGAGACACATAGCAAAGTACTCTTAATGTTTTTTAATAGGATTCACTGGGCACTGAGGTGGTCGTCGCGTTCTTTTACCCGTGGGTTTCATGATACTCAACCCACGCTACAAAGTACTGCTTGACGC
>NZ_LKDU01000040.1:0-25875 GCF_001401855.1 Pseudoalteromonas sp. P1-7a
ATAATACATCCTTTATTTTTCGAGTCAACACTTAATTTTAAACTTTCTTGCGATGATTTAAAACCTAAGTTTTACTTAACTCTCTGAGCAGCTCGTGCCTCGCTATGCGTTGTCCGCTGCGCGTCGCCATACCCCGTCTCAGTGGGGTCGCATTATAGGGAGATCCGAAAACAGATCAACCCTTTTTTTAGATCTTTTTACTGTTCGAACAAAAATAAAGCAAAACAGCGTAAAACTAGCTAAATCACCGGCTAAGATGATGCTTTTTTATACTGATTTTTATTATTTAATATAAATTTCATTGCTATGTTCGTTTAAGACGTTAAGATAGCAAGTTCACAATGTTAAATTAATGTTTATTTCCTGTTTATTGGTAGATCTAAAATGAAATTACCCGATCAAAAATCTTTTATCTTCTCTGTAATTCTTGCTGTAGTTGGTTTTGTTATTGTTGAGTTTGCTTTAGGCAGCTTAGCTTTAAGCCCAGCATTGCTATTTGGTGCTGGTTTATTAATTGGTGGGATTGCTATTGCTGCAATGTCATCGGAAGGTGGTGAAGAAGCTGAAGTAAAAACAAAAACACTTTATGTTGGTAATCTTCCTTATCGTGCAAATGAAGGGGTTGTTCGCGCTTTGTTTGAAGAACAAGGTAAAGTTTTCAACGTGCGCCTATTAAAGGATAAGAATACTGGCAAACGTCGTGGCTTTGGTTTTGTTGAAATGGCGCAGGCAGATGCAGACAATGCAATTGCTAAGTTAAACGATAGTGAGTTTCAACAGCGTACTTTAAAAGTGCGTGAGGCAAAACAAAAACAAGAAGATGATTCTAGCTCTTTACGCACTGGGACGGATCAATCAGTGTAACGTGCTTTATAGCTAGCTTATTACTCAAAACATCAGCCGTTGCATAATATTGCAGCGGCTTTTTTTTGTCTGCAAATTTATTTCCAAAGTTATGCTGCTCTAATAGATAGTTTACTCTGCTGGCAATGGCTGCGCCTGAATCGAGTAATTGCACTGAGTTATTAAAGTGCGCTTGTAGAGCGTTGCTAAGGATTGGAAAATGTGTGCAACCTAGTACGAGTACATCTATATCTGGGTTAATACGCAAACGGGTAAGCTCTTTGTGTAGTTTGAATGTATCTAGTTTTTGAGAAAAAAATAGCTGCTCTGCCAATGCCACCAGCTCAACACTGCTATATAAACTCACTGTTACCTTACTGGCATGCTCTTTTATTAGTGTATGAGTATAGTGGCTTGTCACTGTGGCAGGGGTTGCTAATAAGCCGATGTGCTTTGTGCAGGTTTCTTCAGCAGCAGGTTTTATTGCCGGCACTACGCCGACTATAGGTATTGATGTAATTTTGCGTACTTCACTTAAGGCTGATGTAGAAGCTGTATTGCAAGCTATAACAATAAGATCGACACCAAGCGCATTTTGCTCAATAAAATAAATGAGTGAGCATAAGCGGCCTATAATAGTTTGCTGGGTTTGCGCGCCATAAGGGAGTAATGCATTATCCATAAAGTAGCTGTACTGTGCATTTGGAATACGCTTTTTAATATGCTCAAGCACAGTGGTGCCACCTATACCTGAATCAAATACCATTATGTGGGCTGACAAACTTTGGTTCCTACTGTTTACTAAGAACGGCAGTTTGCCATGAGGTTTTTATAAAAGAAAGCAGTTTAGCTTTGCTCAGACTTTAGTGTGTCGAGTGACTCGCCCGCTGAATTCAATTGGTTTAGGTTTTCAAACATTGCTTGGGTGTAATCAACGAGCTGATCGACCGCTGCTTGATCTTGGTTTAGCCACTCTATAATACCGGCAAGCTGATCTTGTAGGCCTAGTTGCGATGCTTTATCAAATGCATTTTTTAGATCGTCATTAAAAGGTGCGATCACATCGGCTACCTCTTTTGTTGGGTTTGGCTGATATTGCTCATAACTTTTAACGGTAGCAACTGTTTTTGTTTGGCGAAGCTCCATTGAAAATGCGACAAGTTGCTCACTGCCTAAGCTCAGCTCTTGTGCTTTTTCAAACGCTTCATCTAAGTCACCACTAAAGAATGTTTTACTTACACCTTGTAGCTCTTCCATCATGGCATTAATAGCATTTTGCTCTTGTTCGTTTAAATCACCATTAACTGACATTGAAAAAGAAAGCTCACGAGATTGCGACGATGAACTGGCAAACGATTCGCTGTTATTACTTTGCTGATACCCGCTCGCTGTTTGCGACTCATATGCATCTGCAAAGCTAATACTGACCTCATCACCTTCGGCTGTTGTAAACTTATACTCGGCGTTGCTGCTCATACTTACATATTGTGCTTGGCTTACGCTTACACTGGCCGGTTGTGGATTAAATAGAGTTTGCTCAAACTCATCAAGTCCTTCAAAAATGCCTTCTTTTGACTTATCGATGCCCTCTTGCATTTCTTCGTTAAATACACCGGTGCCTTTTAGTTCATCAACCGCTTCGTCTATACCGGTTTGAACCCCAGTGCGCGCATCGTCTAACATATTTTTTAATTTATCGTCATCAGCTCCATTGGCTTTGGCTTTATTAACTGCGCCAGAGACAAAGTCGAGTACATTTTTTACTATTTCATCAAAATCGAATAAAGGTTTATCGGCTTGTTTTTGCTCAACAGGTAAACCTAGCTGCTCTGCCATTTTGTCGCCAAGCACTTTTGCAGCAAGCTCTCTGCCTCGCTGTAATGAACTTTCTTGCGGAGATTGGATTGTTGGCTGCTGTAGTGCCTCTTTATTATTGAATTTGTTTACGTTGTTGTTTGGCGTATAGCCATAATTACCGATTTTCATGATCCACCTCCGTTACGAACTTAGCTTATTATCGGCTAATAGTGATAAAACTAAAGTGTATGTTTAAAAAAACAACAACTTTATTATCAGCAAAACTAGACAAATACTGCTCGCTCCCTACAATAGCGCCGATAAATAGATCTCATAGATAAGGTAGTAGCATTAATGGCAGTGATTAAAATAGATACCACACAGTACGATACGCAGCTAACTGAAAAAGAGCAGCGTATTACGTCGCAATTTAAGCGATTTGGTGTGCAAGCGTTAGAGGTGTTTAGCTCTGAGCCAATTAACTACCGCCAACGTGCTGAATTTAGAGTATGGCACGATGGGGATGATCTATTTCATATTATGTTTGATCAGGCCACGAAAGAAAAAATTCGCATCGACACCTTTGACCCTGCCGCGCCATTAGTTGGTGAAGTTATGCAGGTGATGATTGATAATTTAAAGTCGTGTGAAGTATTACGTCGTAAGCTGTTTCAAATCGATTACTTATCATCATTAAGTGGCGAGATTTTAGTAAGCTTGCTTTATCACAAACCACTCGATGATCAGTGGCTAACTGAAATAAAAGCCCTGAAAGAAAAACTGAGCAGTAAGTACAATATTGACTTTATCGGTCGTGCGCGCAAGCAAAAAGAAGTACTAGGCAATGATTTTGTTACTGAGCGTTTAACCGTAAACGGCCAGGAGCTTATTTATCAACAAGTAGAAAATAGCTTTACGCAACCTAACGCTAAAGTGAATATAAAAATGCTGGAGTGGGCACAAGACTTATGTAAACCACTTAGTAATGACCTACTGGAGCTTTACTGTGGTAATGGTAATTTCTCTATTGCATTGGCGGGTTCATTTAATCGCGTATTAGCGACTGAAATATCTAAGTCTTCTGTGCATTCAGCGCAATACAACATTGCTAAAAATAAAGTAGATAACTTAGATATAATTCGCATGTCGAGTGAAGAGTTTACCCAGGCAATGAATGGTGAACGTACCTTTTCGCGTTTAGAGGGGATAGATTTAAAAAGTTACGATTGCCAAACTATTTTAGTCGACCCTCCACGTGCAGGTATGGATACCCTTACATGTGACTTAGTGGCCAACTACGAGAACATTATTTATATATCGTGCAACCCAGACACGCTTGAGCGCGATTTAGATCATTTAACCCGCACTCATCATGTTAAGCGCTTTGCGATATTTGATCAGTTCCCTTATACGCATCACATAGAATCGGGTGTTTTCTTACAAAGAAAATAGTGAGTTTAATTTAAATCACTTCCATAAAAAAAGCTCCCTCAGGAGCTTTTTTTGTTTTAGCAAATCTTATTTGTTCGCTAAATAGTTAATTAATTTACTAATATCTTCTGGCGCGGTAATACCAGACTCACGGCCTAGGTTTAATTTGTATTTACCATTTACGATAAAGGTTGGTACGCCACGTAGCGCGCCTTTTTCTTTAAAGTAATTTTGGTCACGTTTCATTTTAGAGCTTAATGTACGTACCGAGAAGCTTTTGTATAGTTTATCAAACTTATCGCCATCAACGCCCTGCGCTACAAACACATCTTTTACATCTGCAAGCTCGTTAAATTTAGCGCGCTTAGTGTGGATATGATTAAAAATAGCCGCAACAATTTTATCTTTTTGTGGAAGTACTTCCGCGGTGGCTAACGCTTGGCTCATCATTTGTTGGTTTTCTGGATCGCGAACACCGACAAAATCAACATGGCTCTTTTTAAATTTAACGTCTTTGTCTAGCTTTGGCTTAAACTCACCAATTAATGCTTCCATGTTATTACAAGCAGGGCAATAAAATGAGAAAAACTCTTTTACCTCTGGATTTTTAGTGGCGCGCTCTGCAACCACATCGTAATGCACGCCTTCTTCATAAGTGGCAGCTACACTGCTAGCAGCCATAGGCAGTAGTAATGCAAGTAAACCTGCTTTAACTAATTTGATCATTGTTATTGTTCTCCGAGATTAAAGTGTCAATAAAAACGCAACTAACTCATTCAGTTCTTGCTGGTTATTAATGGTGTTAATGTTTATTTTATATTTATCGTTTACGATAAAGGTAGGCACACCAGTTAGCGCACCTAGTTTTGAATATTTATTTTGTTTGTCTTGCATTGCACGCTCAGCTGAAATAATTGGCATGCTGGCAATGTCCTGATCAAACGTTGCACTATCGATACCGTTAACTTCAAGTAATTTTTTAACGTCTTTCATTTGCGTTAACGGTGCACGCTGTACATGAATACTTTTAAAAATTTGGTCGCTGATACTTTGTGCTTGACCGTGCTTTTTAGCGATTAAGTAGGCGTAGCTTAAGTTGCTTTGTGCCTGTGGTGATACGCCACCTAAAAAATTAACGTGGTTTTTTATAAATTCAGTGCCCGCAGGTAGGCTTTTTTCAATTGCCTTTGCAACAGGCTCAAATTTAAAACAATGCGGACAGTAAAACGAGAAAAATTCGGTTACTTGCGGCTCTGCGCTTTTTTCTACATCAATAACAGTATATTGGTTATCGGCTTCAAACTGTGCAGCAAAGGCTGCAAATGGTAAGCATAAAATTAATAGGCTCAGTTTCAATTTTTTAAGCATTGGTATCTCGTGTACTTTTTAAATAAAATTTTATGGCAATAACTTCAGCGGGGCTTCTTGCAATGCGGCAAGTTGCTCTTTGAGCGCTAAAATTTGTTGCTCCCAGTATTTGTCTTCAGCAAACCATGAAAAGTTCCGTACGAACGCCGGATCGCTCCATCGCTTGGCTACCCAACCCATATAATGAATAATACGCATTGCACGAAGCGGTTCAATTAATTTGAGTTGAGTGTGGTCAAAATCACAAAACTCTTCATACGCATTTACAAGGGTGTCTAACTGTAACAGCTGTGTTTGACGATCGCCACTGAGCATCATCCATAAATCTTGAATGGCCGGCCCTTGGCGAGCGTCATCTAAATCAACAAACATAAGTGCTTCGCCTGCCCATAAAATATTACCTGCGTGGCAATCACCATGTAAGCGTATCGTTTGCACATTTTTATACTGAGCTTGCGCTTGCTCAATAACCAAGTCCAATATGGTGTAAAAAGCCGTGCTGATCCCCATAGGTACCAAATTACTTTTTTGCAGATGAACTTTAGCTGTATGCAAATATTCTTCGCAGCTAAACGTGGGTCTGTGTTTAAATGCTTTGCTTTTAGCTACTTGATGCATACGGCCAATTAAACGACCCATTACATCAAGCTGATCTAAGTTATCCACCTCAAACTGCCGCCCGCCTACGCTTGGAAATAACACAAATACATAACCTTGGTGCTCAAATAAGCTTTCTCCGTTGTGCTTAATGGGTGCAACAACGGGTACTTCAGCCTCGGCAAGCTCGTATGCAAAGTCATGCTCTTCTTGTATTTGCGCTTTGCTCCAGCGCTCAGGTCGGTAAAACTTAACAACGTAGCGCAGGCCATCTTCCGCCTTAAATTGGTAGACTCTGTTTTCGTAGCTATTAAGTGCTAATAAACCTGACTCTGCATATACACCAACGCTTTCTATTGCATCGAGAATTAAGTCGGGCGTTAAATCTTCAAAACTAAATTTACTCATGGGCTTCTTAATGTAAAAAGCGGGTTACCCCGCTTTTGTTAGTATTTTATCGCGCTTTAAAAAAGTTACTCGGTTGCGATATGCTTTCATCGGGGTCATTAACCGGTGAAAGTACAAAGTTAAACTCCGTCATTGGCGCTTTTAAATCATACGGGTCCATCACAAGTGACAGTGGCACATTATGCGATTGCCCAGCTTGCACTGTAAATGTTTGTTTGCCAATGTACTTAAAGTTTTCAAGGCCTTGAACATCAATATTAAAGGTTTGCTCGTACTGCGCCTTGTTGATTACTTTTAATGTATAGGTGTTTTCTACCAAGCCATTAAAGTCAACACGATACAATTGGTTGCGGTCTCGTATTATGTCAAAGTCCATAGGCTTTCTAAATGCAATGTTAGCCACCAGCGCACTGGTAAGCACCACCAGTATGACCGTGTAACCTATGATTTTAGCTCGCAGTGGGTTGGTTTTATTTTCAGGTGTTTCGAGATTACGCTCTGTAGTATAAGAAATAAGACCACGCGGATAATTCATTTTATCCATTACACCATCGCAGGCATCAATACATGCACCACAGTTAATACACTCGGCTTGCAAACCATTACGGATATCTATCCCTGTAGGGCACACCTGCACACATAAGTTACAGTCTATACAGTCGCCCATTTCTAAATCTTCGTGGGCAATTTTACGCGAACGTGGGCCTCGGCTTTCGCCGCGTTTTTCATCGTACGTTACGGTGTAAGTGTCTTTATCAAACATAGCCGATTGAAAACGCGAATAGGGGCAAATGTGTAAACACATAATTTCGCGCATCCACCCTGCGTTAGCGTAGGTACACGCAGCAAAGAAAATAATACTTACCAGCGCGTAGCCACCTACATTAAAAGTAACAAAGTCAGGGAGTAATTCACGGATAGGCGTAAAGTATCCGACAAACGAAATCGCCGTATATAAGGCAAATAAAACCCAACTGGTGTGCTTTGCTGTTTTTCGCCAAAACTTATCAAAGTCCATCGGGCGTTGATCTAGCTTTTTACGCTGATTCGCTGTGCCTTCAAACTTTTCTTCAAACCAAATAAATATAAAGGTCCATACCGTTTGCGGGCAGGTATAGCCACACCATACTCTTCCATAAAAGGTAGTAACCAAAAAGAGTGCAAACGCGGCCAACATAAATATAAAGGCTAATATAGTGAAGTCTTGCGGCCACAGCGTTAGCCCAAAAATATTGTACTTTTGACCTACTAAATCAAATAATACAGCTTGCTGGCCATTAAAATTTATCCAGGGCAAAAGCATAAAAGCAAGCATGCCTAAAAAGCCTATACGCTGTCTAAGTAACTGATGAAGCCCTTTTACTGCGCGAACATAAATTCGGTTACGTGGGTTAAACCTGTCGTCTTGACGGCTTAAATCCGGTTGTTGGATTTTAACCTCTGCAGGTATATTCTTTACTTTAATTTGCTTGTCCATCGAAGTTCCTCAACGCCGCTTGGAAATAAAAACGTAGCAATATGTGCGTATTCTATACTGTAACTGTAGTTCGTTAATGGTAAGTGTGATTAGTTTAAATAATCAGCTGTTTGAATACTTTCAGATATTTCAGAAATATCTAACTGCTGTTGGCTATTATAACAATGCTGGCTAAAATTACAGGTATAGATTGCTAATAATTTATTCATCTCAGTTACTTGCTTTTAAAATGCAGTTTATTACACTGCTTGCTAAAATTACCCCATTAAGATCAAGGTTTACGCATTTATGAAAAAATTTATTATATTGGTCATTTTGATCCTTGCGTTTTTTACTATTGATCACCCATTAGTTAAAGAGCCCCGCGAAAAGCTATTAGGTGAAGGTGTGGGTTTTTTAAGTGATGCGAGCAAAATAAACCGTAGCCCTGCAGCCAATATGGCTAAAAACCGTATTAGCAGTGCATTAAAGCTATCTGAGTCTGAGAACGAATATATTGAAAAAACCTTTACCACTGATGATTCAGTGCAGTTATTTCATTTACGTTATTGCCGCGAGCGCGACTTAAATTTATATTTTTACGAAGAGCGCTTAAATACAGTGTGTAAAATTGTATCGGATGCATTAAAACAAAAGAGAGCTAAGTAGTGGATTTTTCGCAGCTAAACAAAAAAGCGAGTGACTCTTTTCAGAAACAGCGCACAATACTTAAAAAGCTATCGCAAGGAAGAACCTTGCACTGCGAGCAGTGCGGCGAGGTGTTAACACTCGATTTAGCCACCAACGAACCGGGTAAAGGCGTTGTTAAGTGTAAAAAAGGCTGTACTGATATTATTTTAGAACTTGGCGCTTAATTATCCTAAGCGCCGTTTAATACCTAAAGGCTACTCTTCCCACCCTTCATCTGTAATCAGCCCACTGTTTATGGCCACTACCTCAATAAGCTCGGCAAAACCTAATGCAAAGTCGCCCATTGATTCGTACTGATACTGATATAAGGCTTCGAGTGTCATGTTGTTTTGCTGCGCAATTTGCACTCTTGTTTGCTCATCAACAGCAAAAAAGCTAAGCGTACTTAGCGCACTCTCTAGTGCTTCTTTATACTGAGGCTCTAACGCAGGAGCTGTTAATAGAGGTTGTGCGTATTCTTGAGTAGCACGTAAAAAACCTTCACTCCAGGCTTGGGTATACTCAAGGTCAAAATCAGCGGGTAACTTATAACCGGTTTCAAATACTTGCTCACTAATTTGATGGTACAACGCCATAAATAAAAACAGTATTTCTTCGTCTAAATCGTTAGCCGTATTAGGCACGATATGCGCTAACCACTGGTGAACTTCTAATGGGCTTGGCGAGCAAATAACCCCAAATAGATAGCCTTGGCTTTGTGTTAATGACATAGCCTGAGGTTGTGTACTCAAAAATGCACTTAATTGCTGTGCGTGTTGTTCGTTAAACTGTGGTAATTGCATTAAATCTCTTTTGTTACATTAAAAATTAAGTGGGTAGCGGCCCTGTGTATCAGGGCGGCCTAAAAACTTAACCGCGTCGTGCACATCTTTGGGTAAGCTGGCATCAGGTTTAACATAGCCTGCTACTTTAAAGTCAAAGTTAGCTTTAAGTGTTGCGTCGGCTTCAAGGCCTAAGGTGTTATCTGGGTCGACCAAAATGGCTATATCGCCCGACTTACAGCTTAACATGCCACTCAGTGGCCCAATATTAAACCAGCCATTAAAGCCTTTAACATCTATATTTGGGCTGGCAATCTCGCCTTTTAATGACTCACAATAAGGCACACCTGAGGTGTACTCATTCAGCTCTAAAATAACACGACCTTTGGCGGTAGCCGGTATAGGTAATGCAATACGTTGCATGGCACGCTCTACGGTCGAGCGAATTATACCATCGGTAACGGTAACCACATTATTAAATAGTCCGTAATTCATATCAGCATAGCCCGAAATATCGCTATGCTCACGCGGGTTACCAAATTTTAAGTTAGCATTTAAATTGCCAGTAAATAACTGCAAGCCAGCAATATCCCAGCGAACATTATTTAGCTGTTCGTCTTGATAGCGCACCTGCATCATTTGACCTTCCCACACAGTCCCTACGGTTTGGCCTATTTCAAGCTGCTTTGGTAGGTACGGCTTAGCTAGGTCTAACGCAATGGCAGCTGGTAATTTCATTATGCAAAACACAATAAAGCTAATAAAAAATACCACTGATAATATTATTATTTTTTTCATTAATTACTTCTCTAGTACTAAGCGGCTTACACGTACAAACCCTGATTTATCATCTTTGCTTAAATCAAGGTTCTCTACTCTTAAGCCATGCTGATTAACCAGTTCGTCTAACCATTCTATTAATTGATTAAACTCTACCGAATCAAGCGTTAAACGTAACGAGTTATCGTTAGGCTGCATTTTACTAATAGTAATACGGTAGCGACTACGCGTTGAATTAACCACTTGGCTAATATTTTGATTGCTAATTGCCTGCGTGTTACCCGCCGCTTTTAACTTTACTATGCTTTCATCAACCCATACGAGCAGCTCTTGCTGAGTGACGTACGACTTTTTAGCTTTATCTATGGCGTTATTTAAAGGTCTAAAAATTCCCATTACTAAAACAAAAACAACAAATATACCACCAGCAACCATAATCAATTGCTGCTCTTGCTCTTTTAAAGAGCGCCAGTATTGTATTATTTGCTTTTTCATACTGCACCTCGCAGTTTAATTTCGCCTACTACAAAATCGCCATCGTTATTTAACGACCCTTGTTCAACCGTTAACCCTTGCTGCTCAAGTATACTTTTTACTTTACCAAACGTTTGAAAGTCTTTTGCGCGTGCGCGTATTCGCAGCTCATTACGGCGTTTATCGTAACGTAGGGTTTCTGGCGTAAATTCGCTTACTTGCGAAAACACGCCAACCAATTGGCTGGTCAAATCTAAAAACCCGGCTTCACTTTCGCCATTAATGGTTTTAAGCGCGCCCCTGATTTGGCTTTTAATTAAGTTAGGACGTACTTTAGTTCCGGGAAATGCTTTTTGGTATCTATCCACTACCTGGGCTTTAGCAAGCTCAACACGCGAGTTGAGTTGATTTAGTTCAACCAGCTTTATGGCAATGGTAGCAAATAAAGCAACACCGGTAATAATGGCTGCGCCCTTCCAATAACCCCACCACAGTGCACTTTTCTTTTTAAGCTGGTACATACCTTGGCGTAAATTAAATTTAACGCTGGTAAGTTGTTTAGCAAATAAAGCCAATGGTAAATCGTAGTCGCTTGCTTGCGAAATTAGGTTAATACATTCAGGAAACTGATTAGCCGGGCTATAGTGCTTTACGCTCGGCTCGCCAAGTGCACTTAAGTAATCCCTTAGCCAGCTATTCTCAACGGCACTAATATGCCAATCGCCTCTTTTAAATAACCACTGATTATTAAGCTCTATGGCGGTTAATGTATCATCCTCGCTGGTAGGCAGTAGCAGGGCATCAGGTAAAATGGTGTATACCGCCAAGTTATGCTCTGAAAATAAAGCAAGCCAAGCCTCAAACCACTCGCGGTCTGTTAAGGCAACTTTAATTGCATGCTGCTCATTAATCATAGTGGGCTCGCCAATTGCGACAAATAGCTCGTCTATATCGCACGCAATGTCTTCTTCAAGCATGTATGGCAACGCTTGCTCTAACTTACGATTCCACTTAGTCGGCAACGCCACTGTTTTAAGCTGCACCTGATCGCTAGGCAGTAATACCACTACCTCGCGGGTTTGCGCTTTTTCACTTAGCTCACTTAAACGGCTTGCATCGGTTAATTCCCCACTGGCAATTATTTCTTGTTCTTGTGGTGAATAAATTAACCAATTTAATTTATCTTGCTCTGTTTGACCCGTGCGGATCAGCAGTATTTCTGTCACTGTACGCCTCCAAATTTTCGCGCCAGTATCGTTACTTCGCCATTTTTGGCATGAAGTAATGTGGTCATCGAAAAACGCAAATCGACAAATGTCGCCTGCGTTTGTAATTTAAAATATTCGCTATTAATACTAAATAATTCTTTAACCGAATCTAAATTTGTACCGCCTTGCTGCTGTACCTCGGAAAAAAATTCATCCACGCTATCAAATCCGGTTTCAGGGCGAGCTGCTATAACGGCCTCTGCGCCCGATAACGATAATTCGTCAATCATGGCACTTAAAATAAGTGCCTGTTCGGGAAGTAACGTATTGACGTTAATCGATAATAAGGGGGACCCCGGAATAACACACACAAAAGGTAATACCTTTTCCATTACTAGCGGATTAAAACCTTTTACCAAACGCAGCTCAGAAGGTGATGCAAATAAACTATTTGCGCTCATATAAGGGTAATCACGCGATAAATACTCGTCTTCTTCAGCGCCTGAACGATAGGTAATGCTGTTTTCATCAAGCCAGTCAAATACACTGTCTGCCATTGCTTCTTCGCTTTCCTCGGCAGGTAAATCTTCAATGTTTTCTAATAATGCAAATAGTGCTTTATGAGCAGGGTTGGTTTTGCTGGTAGAGTTTGGGCCTGGTGCTTCCCCTAATGCATTTAAATTTAAACACGCCTGTAAGTCAGTAATTTTACCGCTTAGAGTACCGTTATCTACAGGGTATTGGGTGTCGCCTTGCGTGGCCCAAACCTGATCTAACGAGGTTTTGTCAGGATCATCGTCTTTACTTAACTTTAGTGCCTTTATTGCCAGCTCTTCACCGCCGTAGGCATACCACTTTGCTTGTTGGTGACCTTGCAGGTTAGTGCTTTTTTGAACCTGCACCATTAAATTAGCACTCATTTCTACGGCTAATATCGCGGCCAGTGCAACAATAAAAAGCACAATAACTAATGCGGCACCGCGTGATTCGCGCTTATTCATTAATTACTCTCCCCGCTGTTTTTGCCCTGCCCGGGTACTAAAAAAACACGACGAATAGGCTCTGCCTCAATTTGTTGTAAAGTAACCGCAACCGCTTTAGGTAAGGCTTTTATTTGCCATTGCTCTTGCCATTCGTTGTTGGCATCTAAAAATTCAAATTTAAGCTCTTCAATACCTTTTAAAACAACTTGTACCCGCGGCTCCATATTATCAAGCTGATCTACATACACTCTGTATACACGCTCTAAATTGTCATCAAGCACTCTATACCCTACGGCTTGTAGCTCAGAGCGAGGCAGCAAATTAATTGGGTTTACCCAGCCATCGCGTACAAACGCAATACCATCGTATTGGCTTTCTAATATATAACGCCCTGCGAGTAAGTATTGCTCTTGCGCATCACCGGCTTCGTTACGTACAGTGCGCTGAGTCATTTGGCTAAAGTCTTGATCCATTAGCCTAAATGCGGTTTGTAGGCCGTTAAGCTCCGCTATTTTTTCATCAGAGGCTTCTTTTGCTTTGGTGGTTGAGTCTAAAATTTGGTGAGTAGCCATAATCACCACCGCTAAAATAGCCATTGCAACTAATACTTCGATTAATGTAAATCCGCGCTGCTTCACTTATTAACTACCTTTATTTAAATAAGTTGAAAGCTCGTACACCGATTGCTCGTATTTTTCGTCGCTAAAAACATTTATGGTCACTTTTACAAAGCTTTTGTCTGCAGTTTTTGCTATTTCTTGCTTCCAAAACCACTCAACGCCCGCCATTACTTCGCTGCCGCGCGCGCCATTTTTAGCCTGCCAGTCTTTACCTTTACTACGCTGCACCACAAGCACATTTTCTGCCACCCACGATGCATACGTTTGCTCTTCAAGTGTTGTTAAATGATTTATATGCTCGCCGGTTGCTTGCATAGCTGCAATCCCAGCCATAGCACAAATACTTAACGCCACAAGCACTTCGAGTAAGGTAAAGCCTTTATTTAGCCTCATTATTATGGCTCTTTTCGCAAATTAACAGGGGCTGTAAATTCCCCTTCAATGTAATACACAGGCTCGCTTTGTTCTTTTAATTCAACAATAAGCTGAAAGGCGCTGACCTCGCCAGATGATAAAATAAGGACTTGCGGTATTTTTAGTTTTTCAAGCTCTAATAAGCTATCGTCATCGCCGCCGCTCATTAGTTCACGCCAATTTGCTTGCTCAAGTAAGTTCTCTTGTGACCAGGCTAAATCTTCTAAATTGAGCGTGAGCTTTAACCGTTCATCCAGCTCAATGGGCTTGTAAAGGTCTTCGCGGTCAAAGGTAATCCATTTTTCGCCATCAAATACTAGAAACTCAAGGGTGTTTTCTTCAACCATTAAGCCAAGTTCTATTTGATTTAAAATAGCAAATTCAGAGGCCATGTTAATGGTGGTATGCAGCCTAAGCGCTTGTGTATCAAGCTCATCTTCGGCGCCGCCTTCTAAGCTGTATACCACCATTTTGGTCGCAAATGCGATAATAGTAAGTACCACTAAAATTTCTATTAAGCTAAACCCAAGGTGGTGGGCGCGCATACGATTAAGGCTTACTTGCATAGTAAGCCTCGTGCAATCGTATTTAACCATACTGCTGGGTTAAGTCGCATTTATTGCTCGTCTTCGTTCCAGTTGCCAATATCATCATCGGTACCGGCTTCGCCATCAGGTCCCATTGAAAAAATATCAAACTTGCCAATTTCACCTGGGCTAATTAGCTGGTACGGGTTGCCCCATGGATCTTCTGGTAATTCATTTACAAAACCACCATCAGGGAAACGCTTTGGAATTGGCTCAATGCTGGTTTTATTGACCAATGCTTCTAAGCCTTGCTCTGTGCTTGGGTAGCTTTTATTTTTAAGCTTGTATAAGCTCATTGCATCTTCAAGCTGTTGAATATCTAGATGTGCTTTATCGATAGCAGCTTCTTCTTGTTGGCCCATAATATTAGGCGCCACAATTGACATAATCATCCCGATAATAACCAATACCACCATTACTTCGAGTAAAGAAAAACCTGATTGTTTATTCACGTAAATACCTCATTTTCCAAAAACATAATTTAATTTGGCGTCATCTAAGTAAATACTAACTTAGCTAACCCCTTAAAGCTTAAAGTCCTACCGCTTTATTCATTGCCATTATTGGCTGTAAAATAGCCATTACTATAAACAAAACAATCACCGCCATTGAGGCAATCATTGCTGGCTCTAATAATTTTAATGATACGTTTACCATGCTTTCAAACTCACGGTCTTGGTTATTAGCCGCGCGCTCTAACATTTGTTCTAACTCACCTGATTTTTCACCGCTGGCAATCATGTGCAGCATCATCGGCGGAAACAATTTGGTTTGCTGTAAAGCCGCTCTTAGGCTTGCACCTTCACTGACTCTATCGGCAGCATCTGCCACCGATTTTTTCATTTTTTTATTCGCTAATACGCCACCCGATATGCGCATACCTTCAAGTAGCGGTACTGAGCTTGACGATAAAATACTGAGTGTACGTGCAAAACGCGCGGTATTAATACCCCGCGCTACTTTACCAAAACCAGGCATGTGCAGTACGCGGTCGTCCCACCAAAAGCGAATTTTAGGTTGTTTAAGTGCATGTTTAATGCCTACTGCCAGCGCAGTAATGACTAACAAACTTATAAACCAATAATTTTGTACAAAGTGGCTGCCTGCCATAACCCATTCGGTCGTCCAAGGCAGTACTTGCTTAGTTTTTTCGAAGGTTTTTAAAATTTTAGGCACAACGGTACCGAGTAAAACCGAAACAATACCAATAGCAAAAATAACCAAAATGGTGGGGTAAACCATGGCTTGAGTAATTTGGCTGCGCATGTGTTGGCGCTGTTCGGTGTAATCGGCAAGGCGATTTAATACTTGGTCAAGGTGCCCTGATTTTTCACCTGCGGCTACCATTGCTCGGTATAAATCGTCAAATACATGTGGAAATTCACTCATGCCATCGGCCAGTGTGTAACCCTCTACTACCTTTGAACGTACCGACATAAGCATACGTTTTAAGCGAGGCTTTTCACATTGCTCTGCCACCGCCATGACAGCCCCTTCAACTGGCAATGCCGATTGAATGAGCGTAGCAAGCTGGCGCGTAATAAGGGCTAAATCGGAGGTAGATACGCTGGGTTTAAAAAAACGACTTAATAACGGCGTTTTTGCGCCACTAACTTGTTTTTCCCCTTCAGCTGCAGGGACAACTTCAAGCGGCGTAAGTTTTTTTTCGCGCAGCGCTTGGCGAATTTGTTTAGCTGTATCGGCTTCTAAAATGCCTTTTTGTTCTTTCCCTCGGCCATCAAGGGCACGGTATTCAAACGCCGCCATGGTTAGGCTTCCTCACGGGTAACGCGTAGAATTTCTTCAAGGGTTGTTTTGCCTGCCAGTACGCGGCTACAGCCATCTTGGCGTATGCTTGGGCTTTTTTGGCGAATGTATTTTTCAACACTTTGCTCGCCTTTACCGCTGTGGATCATTTCGCGTATTTCTTCATCAACCACCAGTAATTCATGAATACCAGTACGGCCGCGGTAACCATTAAAGTTACACTCTTCACAGCCTACTGCGCGGTAAATTGTAGGTGGGCTATCAAACGGTACACCTAGCAGCTCACACTCACGTTCATCAGCAGTGTGACCTTCTTTACAGCTATTACATAAAGTACGTACTAAGCGCTGCGACAGCACGCCTAACAATGACGATGACAGCAAGAATGGCTCTACACCCATGTCTTCCATACGGGTAATTGCGCCCGAGGCGGTATTGGTATGTAGCGTAGACATAACTAAGTGACCTGTAAGCGATGCTTGCACGCCAATTTGCGCGGTTTCAAGGTCACGTATTTCACCGACCATTACTACATCGGGATCTTGACGTAATATTGCACGAAGCCCACGGGCAAAGGTCATATCTACTTTGGTGTTTACTTGTGTTTGGCCAATCCCCGGAATTTCGTACTCTATTGGGTCTTCTACCGTTAAAATATTACGATCGCGAGAATTTATTTGGCTCATACCGGCGTACAAGGTGGTACTTTTACCAGAACCCGTTGGGCCAGTAACCAAAATAATACCGTGTGGTTTACTAATTAAATCAGCAAACAACTCTCGATTTTGCGGCGTCATGCCTAAATCTTCAAGGTTTAAGCGGGCATTGTTTTTATCAAGTAAACGCAGTACTACACGCTCACCAAAGCTTGATGGCATGGTAGATACACGCACATCTACTGCACGCCCTGCAATACGCAGGCTGATACGACCATCTTGCGGAATACGTTTTTCTGCTATATCTAGTTTCGCCATTACCTTAATACGCGATACTAATAACGAAGCAAGCTTACGATTAGGTTTAAGCACTTCTTTTAATACGCCATCAACCCTAAAGCGAATCACAAGCTCTTGCTCAAAGGTTTCGATATGTATATCGGATGCACCTTCTTTAATTGCTTCGCTTAACATGGCGTTGATTAGTTTGATGATAGGCGCATCATCATCGCCGGCTAATAAATCTTCGGTTTGTGGGAGCTCATCGGCAAGGGAGAATAAATCGACCTCATTACCAATATCTTCCATCATTTGTTGTGTTTCAGAGCTGTCGCGCTGATACGCAGCCTCTAATAGTAACTCAAATTTATCGTCAGCTAACTGCTCTAGGGTAAAGCCTTTACCTGCAATGCGACGTACTTCTAGCAATACTTCAACATCTAGCTCGCCGCGGTAATACACAACTTGCTGTTCATTATTTTTACTAAGCAGTACACCCGCTCTGCGCGCATACGAAAAAGGTAAACGCTTTGGAGGCAACTCAACTAAATCGTTACTTGTAAGTAACTCCTCAGAGCGTGTTTCATCACTACGATGAACCACGTCTTCGTTTATTTGTTCTATTGCGCTAGTCATCTTCACGCTCTGCACGTTCTTTAGAGCTCAATGCCTTTAAGTGCTCTTCATAAGTTGGTGGCAGAATAAGCTCATCATCCCAAGATGGAAGTAAAGGAACATCTGAATTTGGCATAAGCTCTATACCATCTTCTTTCTCTTTCATTTGCTCGCCGCGAATAAAGTTATATTTATTAAAACTTAACTTATTCATATTAACGCCATCGCGAATAATCGTTGGGCGAATAAACACTATCAGATTACGCTTGCGCTTTGTGGTGTTGGTTGACTTAAATAAGTGACCTAAAATTGGGATATCACCTAAAATTGGCACCTTAGATACACTCTCTTGTACGTCTTCATCAATTAGGCCGCCTAACACAACCATACCGCCATCATCAGCCATAACAGTTGTTGTAATTGCACGCTTATTAACTGAAATATCAACGGCTGTTGCACCACTTACACTTGATACTTCTTGTTCAATTAATAACTGTACTGCTGAACCATCGTTTATTTGCGGGGTTACTTTTAGTTTTACACCCACTTCTTGGCGTTCAATTGTTTGAAATGGATTATCGTTATTACTGCCTGTTTGAGAACCTGTAATAATTGGCACTTCTTGGCCAACAATCATCGACGCTTCTTCGTTATCCATGGTTGTGATTGAAGGTGTAGCCAGTATGTTTGAGTTAGTATCGGTAGATACCGCTTGAATAATTGCGCCCCAGTCGTTTTTAACTAAGCCAAACGCTAAGCCATTAACACCGCTTAATAATGAAGCAAGCGCGGTGTAATCACCCTCAGTTGTTTCATCGTAGCTTGTAGCAGTGCCTGTTTCTGAACCAATGATTGTTTGGGTTGTTGTGGTGTCTTGCGCTTGAATACCGGCAACAGCTAACGAACCGACAGGAACGGTTGAGCCATTATTAAACTGCAGCATACCACCATCTTCTGAAATCCACTGCGTACCTAGGTTAACACCATCCGATTCCATTACTTCAACAATAATGGCTTCTACTAGTACTTGTGCACGGCGAATGTCGAGCCTATCAATGACGGTCTCTAATGAGCGCATGGTATCGGGCTGTGCTGTAATAACTAATGAGTTTGAGTCAGGGTGGGCTTCAATACTGGCATCGTTTTTATTGTTTGTGCGAGTTTTACTTGTGCCTTGGCCATCTTCTGCAAGCGTTTTACTTACGCCTTGCAGTACTTTTACTAAATCCTCTGCTTTGGCGTAGTTTAAGTAAAATACTTTGGTATTACCTTGGCTTTCAAGTTCGCCATCTAGGCGCTTAATTAGTTCTATAGCACGGGTACGGGCTTGCCCTTCACCGCTTACTATTACGCTGTTAGTACGGCCATCGGCAACCACCTTAGGGATCAAAAATTCAGGAACGCTGCCTTTACCGCTGTCTTTGTAAATATTTTCAACAACCGATACTACATCATCTGCTGTTGCATATTTAAGCTTAACAATATCTACACGCTTATCACCGGCTTGATCCACCGAGCGAATAATTTCTACTAAGCGATTAACCGACGCTGCATGACCAGTAAGCATCATGACATTGGCAGCATTAAAGTTTGCTACATGGCCACCGTCTTTTTGGTCGCTAAATTGACGTACTAATGGGCCAAGCTCTTGAACACTTACATTTTTAACGCGTACCACACGGGTGATCATCATATCGCCCGATGCAGCGCTGTTTTCTGTAATTAGCGGCACATTTGATTTTTTAGCGTCAGAGCTTTTTTCAATCTTGATAATACCGTTGTCCATTTCTACTGCTGAGTAGCCATACACTTCGAGTACATTTAAGAAAAATTGGTAGTACAGCGCTTCATCCATTAACTCATAACTGCGTACGTTTACTTTACCGCGCACATTTGGGTCAATGATCACTGTTTTATTAAGGTTTTTACCAACAATGTTTATAAACTCGTTGATATCTGTGCCTTTAAAGTTTGCAGCATATTCAACAGCTGAAACCGACAACGAAATACTGGCTGCTAAAAAAAGCGCTGCGTACTTAGCTAACCCTTTTTTAATTTTTTTGAGGTGTAGCACCTGAACCATTATGTTAAAACTCCAAAGCTAAGTTATTGCAGGCTAAATTGCACATCGATTTGCTCACCATCACGTTCTATCGTAATTGTGGCATCGCTGGTATTACGCAGCTCATTAATAGCTGCCATTGCCTGTTGTAAATCTGTTAATTGGTAGCCGTTAATAGCCACGGCTAAATCATTATTCTGTAGGCCCATTTGTTTAAACAGAGCAGGCTCTTTACCTGGGCTCAAGCGATAGCCGATTAACTCGCCATCGCTCATTGCTTGTGAAACACGAATATAATCAAATAACTTACCAGGCTCACTTAGTAGCTCTTCTCGTGTTTCTATTATTGCTTCTTTTACATCTGGGTCAGCGGTTGCGTTAATTTGCAACTCGCTTTGCTCTATTTTTTGCGGCCCCATGTCTTGTGCTTCGCGAGCGGCAAGGACAGGCATAGACACTTTTTTACTAAAGTCGAGACCATCTAGCATTAGCGTTTCAAATCGCCCGTTTACACTTAAAATAACGCGATCGGGAAGTATTTGCGCAACCTCTGCACGGGTGCCTTGTACAACCTCTTCAACTAAGTAACTAACTTGTCGCCCCTGTGACTCAATAATAGCAATACCTGCCTTGTCGTCGTTACTTACAGCAACAATACCGGTTAGATTAATACTTAAGCGTGTTTCTGGCGCATTATTAATTACTTCGTTTTGCTGCGCAGTATTGGTTTTATTTGTTACAGTTTTTTTACCAAACAAAAATTGCTCTATAATGCTTTGCACAGAAGTCGCACTTGAAGCCTTTGTTTGGTTTGAATAGTGTAAAGGTGAAAGCGGTGATGCGGTGGGTTGAGGCCAAACTAGCCATACTAGCTTTGAGAATAAATAAGCAAGATAAACAACAACTAACAGCGTAACTACTGCGCTTAATTTAGCATGGGGTAGCCGTGTTAAAAATTGTTTAAGCTGTTGAATTTGCTGTTCCATAATAATGTTCTTATTTTAATTTACTGCATAAGCGCGTACCCATAGTACCCTTTCATTTTTCATTCAACAAGCACACTAATATTAAACTTTGTAAACAGATTAATATGGCAATGTAATGTTGACTAAAAAAACAGCACGCGCCGTCATACCTTCATCCTACGATGATTTCATGATAAATTTTACGATATATAAATAGTCGATTGAAGAAGCCTAATGAGTAAAAAAAATAATACCAATGCCGACTCAGACCACAGTAGTGAGCCAAAAGTTCGCTTAGATAAGTGGTTATGGGCCGCGCGCTTTTACAAAACCCGTGCGCTTGCGCGCGAAATGGTACAAGGCGGCAAAGTACATTATAATGGACAGCGTACTAAAGCGAGTAAAATTGTGGAGGTTGGCGCGACCATAAAACTTACTCAGGGCGTTGATGAAAAGCTTGTCAAGGTTCTTAAAGTGCTTGAAAAACGCCAAAGCGCCCCCATTGCACAGACCTTGTATCAAGAAACTGACGCAAGTATTGCAAAACGCGAAGAAAACGCCATCGCACGCAAAAACAACAGTTTCTTTGCTCCACATCCGGATAAAAAGCCAGATAAAAAGCAAAGGCGCGAACTTTTAAAAATGAAATCAAGTTAGGTATAGCCGCTCATGCAACAAGATTTACTTCACCGTTATTTATTCGACAAACTCGATGTTCGTGGCGAACTCGTTCAAATTGAACACGCCTACAACGAGATGATAGCTAATCATAATTACCCTGAGCCAGTTAAAGCATTATTAGGTGAATTACTCGTTGCAACGTGTTTATTAACTGCAACTTTAAAATTTGAAGGTGAAATAGCCGTTCAGCTACAAGGCGATGGCCCTGTTAAATACGCTGTTATTAACGGTGATGATAAGCAAAACATGCGTGGTATTGCCCGCATGCAAAGCGAGGTTAGCGGCTCAACAGTTAAAGAGCTTGTAGGCAAAGGCTACATGGTAATTACGATTACCCCAACTAAAGGGGATCGTTACCAAGGCATAGTACCTCTTGAGCACGATACATTAAGTGAGTGTATCGAAAGCTACTTTGAGCAATCAGAACAGTTAAAAACTCGACTATGGTTTGCAACTAATACAAGCGAAGGTAAAGCGAAAGCGTGTGGCTTGTTTTTACAAGTACTGCCAGTAGATAAACAAAAGTCAATAGATGACTTTACCCACTTAGAGGCTCTGAGCGATACAATAAAACCCGAAGAACTATTAGAGCTAGATGCTAATACGGTTTTAACACGCTTATACCACGAAGATAATCCACGCGTGTTTGACCCACAAGCTATTACATTTAAATGTGGCTGTAGCCGAGACAAAACTATCGCCGCGTTAGTAAATGTAGGTCAGCAAGAGTTACTTGACGACGTTGCTGAAAATGGCACAGTGAATATTAGCTGCCACTACTGCTTAAAAGAATATATATTTGACGAGCAAGATATTAAAAATATTTTTAATTAGACTCCCACTTCATAGTTAAACATAAAGCCGCAAAATATGCGGTTTTATATTATAAAATGATGATACCGGTGTCATGAATTTTGTTAATTTACTGACACCGGTATCATTGAAATTATTCATGTTTTTTAGCAAATATATGTGTTTTTAGGGCCTTTACAGGCTCGAATATCTCAAATCCTTCTGTTACTATAATTTCAGCTTAAGGGAACTAAGAACCCAGAGCTATCCCGTTCAAACTCTCACACATAGTTAGGTATAAACATGACTACAAGCGCAACACGTTTTGTCGATTTAACCGCAGCTGAACTTGTCGAGCACGCGATTCGTCGTGGCGAAGGGACACTAGCCGCAAATGGAGCCTTTGTTGCAATTACAGGCAAGCGTACTGGTCGCTCGCCAAAAGACCGTTTTATTGTAAAAGAAGCAACCACACAAGATGATATCCAATGGGGTAATGTAAACCGCCCATTCGATGCAGACAAATTTGACGCTTTATGGGCTCGCGTAGAAGCACATGTGCAAAGTAATGACCACTTCACCTCTCACCTAGAAGTTGGCGCAGACCCTGAGCACTATCTACCTGTAGTTGTTACTACAGAAACAGCGTGGCACCATATTTTTGCTAAAAACATGTTTATTGAGCCTAAAAACTATAATGCATCTGATTTACCTCAATGGCAGGTAATGAATGTACCTTCGTTTGTTTGTGATCCACAGCGTGATGGCACCAACAGCGACGGTACAGTTATTATTAACTTTGCTCAACGCAAAGTGTTACTTGCCGGTATGCGTTATGCCGGTGAAATGAAAAAATCGATGTTCTCCGTTCAAAACTTTCTTCTTCCAGCAAAAGGTGTATTACCAATGCACTGCTCTGCTAACGTAGGAGAAGCGGGTGATACAGCACTATTCTTTGGATTATCGGGTACAGGTAAAACAACGTTATCGGCCGATCCAACACGCTTTTTAATTGGTGACGACGAGCACGGTTGGGCACCAGGAAGCGTATTTAATATCGAAGGCGGCTGTTACGCTAAATGTATCGACCTCTCACAAAAAAATGAGCCAGTGATTTGGAATGCTATTCGCTTTGGTACAATTTTAGAAAATGTTGTATTGGACGAAACGCGCACACCTGACTTTAATGATACAAGCTTGACACAAAACAGCCGTGCTGCTTACCCGCTAGAACACGTAGAAAAGCGAAAAGTAGAAAACCGTGCTGGCGAGCCTAAAGCCGTTGTATTTTTAACCTGTGATGTAAGCGGTGTTTTACCACCGGTTTCTGTACTTAGCGAAGAAGCCGCTGCTTTTCACTTTTTAAGTGGTTACACGGCTAAAGTAGGCTCAACAGAGATTGGCTCAACTAGCGATATTGAATCTACATTCTCAACGTGTTTTGGCGCCCCTTTCTTCCCTCGCCCTGCAGGTGTATACGCAGAACTACTAATGAAGCGCGTACGCGAATTTGGCGCAAAGGTTTACCTTGTAAATACAGGCTGGACAGGCGGCCCATACGGTACTGGTAAGCGTTTTGACATCCCCACTACTCGCGCAGTTATTGATGCAATTGTATCTGGTAAGCTTGCCAATGTTGAAACTCAGCATATCGATGTATTAAACCTAGACGTACCAATGGAAGTTCCTGGTGTAGATAGCAAGCTACTTAACCCAATTAATACATGGGAAGATAAAGCAAAGTATAATGAATATGCAGCAAAACTTGCAGCTGACTTCACTGAAAACTTTGCTAAATACGATGTCTCAGATGATATAAAAAATGCAGGCCCAAAAGCATAATTAATTACCGAGCCTGATTTAAACGCCAGCTTATAAAGCTGGCGTTTTTGTTTGCCACGCTAATTTTATTGCTCCGACATTTTGTCGCAGTTCTTTTCTATTAAACAAAGATACAATACGCACTCCCTATACTGCATACTTTTAGTGGTCACTCTTTTATGCCTTTTAATGGTTCATGGCGAAAATAACAAGACATGTATATTTATATCTAGGCACCTATTGGAGGTTTACTCGAGTCATCGCCCTAACAGGTTCTATACTCGTTTATTACCCCGAACTGAATGAAAGTATAAGTAATTTAAGTACAGAAACAGCGAAGCCTTTAAACTGGGATACCGCATATAAAACGTTAAAAATTCACTACCCAGATAAACAAGGCTCGTGGCGTTTAGAAACCACTAAAGATAAACATTGTATCCCCGCAAGATATTACAACCAAAACAAAACCGTGGAGCACGCTTTTGCACCGCTAATGGTTTGGCCGAGCCTTGATGGCAAACATATATTACGTGAGGAAGTATGGGGTAACTACTTTGATACCTGGATTTATAACTTGCACTTTTCGTTACTTGCAGGTAACACTGTAACAATCGTTATCGGCTATGTAGTAATAGGTAGCCTTACACTCCTCATATCAGGCCTATACGCTTGGAGGACTAAAAAAGGACTGGGCTAAGGCATTACAGTTTAAAACGCGCAGATCTTCACTGGGCTTGTTGTATGACTGACATAAGCTACTTGGTTTAACTTTTTCTCTGCCTTTAATCCTCTTAACAGCAACCGGTATAATGCTGGCAATACCCAAACAAACCGCTCCTTTAATAACAGCCCTACTTGGAATATAGACAAATCTAATAGCGCAACCGTAAAATCAAAGAATAGTATTTCTTTATCAGCAGCACTTAGTACAGCACAAAAGGCCATGCCAAATACACGCCTTGTATGGGTAGAACCCCCGACAAATCACAATGCGGTAGTCGTTTTAGGTTCAAAACCAAAAGCGATCCCTCTTATCGCTTTCCTCACAGTTTTGTACAAGTAAATGCAAACACAGGAGAGCTCATAAGCGTTTTTAATATAGATAAGATGAGCGTTGCCAGTAAATTTAAAAACTGGTTGCATCCGCTACACAATGGCAGCATTGGCGATCAGCCATTACGAATTCTGTGGGTTTTATCAGGTGTAGCCACAGCTTTATTATTTGCCTTGGGCCTTTTTAGGTGGCTCATTAAAACGAAACGATTTAAGTACACTATGAGCTAATGACAAATAATATATCAATGAGCTTTTAACAATCTAAACCTACTTGTATAGCTAGCTACAGCCTAACTTACGACCTACTCACACAACGTAATTCAATGAAAAGCTATATAGATACTTAAACCGCCTTATACAAAACATAAGTTACTACGCTTAAGAAAAAGTAAACCCTTAACAAACTAAAGTAAAACATTAATAACAATTCACATAATTAAGTGATCTATTTTAAGGATGGATAAACGTGTATCTGCTTATGTTAGATAACAAAAATACGGTTTACAAAGAGGTGATGCGCTTTAGAGAAGAACATACTGAATATTTCTTTTCTATAACCGTAAAAAACCCGACTCTTTCTAGTCAGGCTTTCTTGTATTTGGTGCCTGCCAATGTCGTGGTGCCCACAGCGGTGGAGAGTCACATAGCAAAGTACTTAATGTTTTCTAATGGGATTCACTGGGCACTGAGGTGGTCGTCGCGTTCTTTTACCCGTGGGTTTCATGATACTCAACCCACGCTAC
>NZ_LKDU01000041.1:0-23589 GCF_001401855.1 Pseudoalteromonas sp. P1-7a
GGGGACGCCACTTACTATTTATAGTAGGGTAGTGTTATTAATAAAACTCGCCTGAAACGAGTCAAACCATTCAGTTGTCCTAGTGACACAGAAAACGTTTTTGAGAAGATAATGCCATTCGCCTCGCAGGCTCGGTCTCATCTTACTTAGAAATAGCAAATCAGTGATTTGCAAAGCAATTTCTGCGTCCCCATCGTCTAGAGGCCTAGGACACCGCCCTTTCACGGCGGTAACAGGGGTTCGAATCCCCTTGGGGACGCCACTTACTATTTTAGTAGTGTATAAATCTATAACTTCCTCAGCGCTATCCAGTGCATTAATTTCTACCGCTTATCCGTTAAAATTTTAGTTTTACACTTTTAATTTTCTTCAATATCTAAAAACCTATCTATTTAATTAATAATCACCTACGTATAATTTCTTTGGTTTTCAAGACCGATCCGCAATAATAATTATTCATTTACAGTGATAAATTTTTTGCTAGCTGCGTTAAAAATACATACTTATAACTGCATGTGTAGATAAAATGGATAGCACAACTAAATTTCAAATTACTCTTAACCATATTTATTCATCCTTTAAATAGCTCAATCAATAAAGCCTGTACAAAATATTCAGCATTTATAAAGCGCTGTGCTGCTAACCTTTTAGCTTAATTTCTTATTATTAGGAGTTAATTATGGCAAGTGGTTGGGCGCGTGATGGCGCAATTCAAGATCAAATCGATGCAAGTGTTAACGATGCAGTGCAATATGCAAGGCAAAATTTAATCTCAGGCGCGAGTGCTGAATTCTGTGATGAGTGTGATTGTGAAATACCACAGGCACGCAGGTTAGCGCTGCCAGGTGTTAGGCACTGTGTGGCGTGTCAAAGCGAGCTTGAGGCTAAAGGCAAAGGCGTTGCTGGCGTAAACCGCCGAGCAAGTAAAGATAGCCAACTAAGGTAAAGGTGCGACTAGGCACCTTTTTGATAAATTTTATTCCCTAGTGAGCTTTGTTTTTCTTTTTCTGAATAAGCTCAATTGAATAGCCATCAGGGTCTTTCACAAAAGCAATTTCTGTTGTGCCACCTTTTACTGGCCCCGGTTCTCGACTGACGTTTCCACCAGCGGCCTTTATGTCGTCACATGCCTTGTATATATCGTCAAATTCAATAGCTATATGGCCATATGCATTCCCCAAATCGTAGCTATTTTCATCCCAATTATAAGTAAGCTCTAACACAGTATTACTATCCTCTTCACCATACCCTACAAAAGCTAATGTATAACGATACTCTTCGTTGTCAGAACGGCGTAATTCTTTCATTCCTAAAATCTGTGTATAAAAAGAAAGTGACTTTTCTAAGTCGGCTACACGCAACATTGTGTGTAATAAACGCATTTAGGTTACCTCTGTGAGTTTAAATTTAAATAGGTGTGGAGCATAGCGTCTTTATGGAGTATCCATAACCGCATTGCAAAGGCCAGAGCCTGCCATATACCTAGGGGCTTATTTTACCTCAACTGTGAACAATAAGTTTATATTAACCAGCTATTTGCGCACTCATTGCGTCAAATTTACTTGCAATAAGCCTAGCTATTGCCGCGCAAGTGGCTTTGCCTTCACTGAAAACCTCGGCTTGTGAAATAAATTAAAATATCAGTACGATTTAATACGTAAGTAAACTTCTTAACCTGAGTTCGGGCAATTTAAGCTAAATGTGGGCAAGGCTAGGCATTTACAACCACGGATTGCCATAATATTAGCACACTAAATTAGTGGTTTTACCAACAATAGGTTAGTGCACAATGTAATTATAGCCACGCTATTTATACGAGTTTATAAAGTTGTTGCACTTATTGGTCAACCTATTTTTTATTAAGCTCTAACCAAAGAAGGGAAAAGTGAGTGGAATTAATTTGATTTCCATACTACCTATAACTAGTTGTTTATTATTGTTATTTTGTTGATTTGAAATAAATTGTAAATTACCTTGGTTTACAAAGTTAACTTATTGGTTGACAAGATTGGTGTATGGTAATACAGTTTTTGCATACCAATTGGTAAGTTGCTTGGTTTTAGCTTCTCCAAGGTATTAATAAATAATCAAAGCAATGCTAAGCATAACGAAATAAATACGTAATCGGTCAACAATATACAGCGTGTAATCACTCTGTTTTTATTCGCTCAAATGGTAATAACGCGGCGGGTTACTTATTCAAACGAACATGCTCAGGGTTACTTTAGCAAATTGAATTAAACGACACAGCGTACCTATTTATGGGGTAAATCATTACTCGTACTCATAAAAGCACGCGCCATCATATTTAGGAGTTATTCATGTCTAAACCAGTAATCGGTTTTATCGGCCTTGGCTTAATGGGCGGCAATATGGCCGAAAACTTACAGAACAAAGGCTATGAGCTTATTGTTATGGATTTAAACAAAGATGCGGTTGCTGCATGCGTTAGCAGAGGCGCAAAAACAGCAAGCACTGCAAAAGAGCTTGCACAAGGTGCAGACATAATTATGTTTTGTTTAACAACATCAGCAGTTGTTGAAAAAATTGTGTACGCAGAAGATGGCATTTTAGCGGGTATTAAAGAAGGCGCGGTATTAATTGATTTTGGTACATCAATTCCTTCGTCTACTAAAAAAATTGGTGCTGATCTAGCCGCTAAAGGCGCAGGCATGATTGACGCACCACTAGGGCGTACTCCAGCCCATGCTAAAGACGGCCTATTAAATATTATGGCAGCGGGCGATATTGACACCTTCAATAAAGTTAAACCTGTACTTGAAGATCAAGGCGAAAACGTATTTCACCTAGGTGAGCTAGGCGCAGGGCATACAACTAAGTTAATCAATAACTTTATGGGTATGACCACAGTATGTGCTATGTCACAAGCGTTTGCTGTAGCAGACAAAGCCGGTGTAGACCGCCAGCAACTATTTGACATTATGTCGACAGGGCCTTCTAGCTCTCCATTTATGCAATTTTGTAAAAACTACGCGGTAGACAATGTAAGCGACCTTGGTTTTTCAATTGCCAATGCAAACAAAGATTTAGGCTACTTCCTACAAATGGTTTCAGACCTTGGGACTGAATCAAAAATTGCTGAAGGGTCATCTGCTAACTTACAAGCGGCATTTGATGCAGGTATGGGGCAAGGCAACGTACCAGAAATTTTTGATTACTTTAAAACTCTAGAAAAGTAATACCAACAACATTGGGTGCTTTAACGTAGTTAAAGCACCAAAACACACACAACATCAATTGGCTAGATTTAACCTGCTTTGTGCAATGAGTGCAGCATTACTATTGATAAGGCATTACTTCCGGTCACACTGAAAAAGAGTTATCTATGCGTTTAATTAATATAATAAAGCTTAGCCTAGTTCTTATTGGGTGCACATCCACACAATTGGCAGCCAAAGATTATTTTGTAGACACTAAACAAGCTTTTCAAGAGATCTCTGACAAACTCGTTGCTGGCGATAAAGTAACTCTCAAAGACGGTACGTGGTCTAATTTCGAAATTTTATTACAAGGCCAAGGAACCAAAAACGCCCCTATAAAGCTTACAGCGCAAACCAAGGGTAATGTTATTTTATCAGGGCAATCTAATTTAAGACTGGCGGGTTCGTATTTAGAAGTGTCAGGGCTTGTATTTAAAAATGGTTATACGCCTAGCTCAGCCGTTATTGAATTTCGTAAAAATAAAGATGAGCTTGCTACTCACTCCCGCGTAACACAAGTCGTTATCGATAACTACAATAACCCCGATAAACGAGAATCAGACTATTGGGTGGCTCTATATGGTAAACACAATCGTTTTGATCACAGCCACTTAGTAGGTAAACGTAACAAAGGCGTTACGGTTGCAGTAAGGCTTAATAGTGAGCAAAGCCAACAAAACCACCATCAAATTGATCATAACTTCTTTGGCTATCGTCCTACTTTTGGATCTAACGGCGGTGAAACACTGCGCATTGGTACTAGCCACTATTCATTAAGTGATTCATTTACCGTAGTTGAAAACAACTACTTTGAACGTACTAACGGCGAAGTAGAAATAATCTCGGTTAAATCAGGGAAAAACCAAATCCGCAATAATGTGTTTTTTGAATCTCGCGGCACACTAACGCTGCGCCATGGTAATGGCAATATTATAGAAGAGAACGTTTTTTTTGGTAACGGTGTAGATCACACAGGTGGCATTCGCATCATTAATAAAAACCAAACAGTAAAAAATAACTACTTAGAAGGTTTAACAGGCTACCGTTTTGGCAGTGGTTTTACGGTTATGAACGGCGTACCTAACTCACCAATAAATCGCTACCATCAGGTAGAAAACGCGACAATTGAAAACAATACCTATGTAAATGTGCGTCATATACAACTTGGTGCAGGTAGCGATAGCGAGCGTAGCGCTGCACCAATTAATAGCGTAATGAAAAATAACCTTATTATTAATCAAAATGGCGAGCAGCCTTTTACAACCTTTGATGATGTAAGCGGTATTAAATTTAGTGAAAATGTAGCTAATACCCAGGTATTAAAAGAGTTAAATTACGGTGTTAAACAGCAAAATGTAACACTAACCAGAGCTAGTAACGGTTTACTGTATCCTGAATCAAGCAAAATTAGTGCAGGTGCTAAACGCGGTTTAAAGGTGCTAAAAAAGGCCGATACCGGCGTTAGTTGGTATCCAAAAACAGAGCAAGTTGTAGCATTTGATACGGGTAAAACTCACCAGGTTAAAGCAACTGCAGATGCCTTACTTAACGCAATCAATGCAGCCCAAACGGGTGATGTATTAGAGCTTGCAGATGGTCAATACGATGTATCTAAACTCGTTAAAATAACAAAAGTGCTTACCCTTAAGGCTAAACATACTGGCAAAGCTAAGCTGACCTACCAACGCTCCACCTTATTCGAAATTCATGATGGCGGTAGCTTAAAGCTAGATGGTTTAGTTATTTCGGGTGAAAACGCACCTGATGCCATTAATAATAGTGTGGTACGTACTAAAAAGTGGGGCATGGTTGATAACTACCGCTTTGAAATACACAACTCACAATTAACTAATCTTAATATTAATCACTCATTTCACTTTTTTGTAACGGGTAAAGGGGCGATGGCAGATGAAATCACGTTAGTAAATAACACCTTTAAAAATGTAACTGGCGATATTTTACGTCTCGATACCGAAATAGAAGACTTAGGTATTTATAACGCAGAGTATGTAACACTTAAAAGCAATACCTTTAATGAGGTAGCCGGTGGAGTCGTTAAGTTATACCGAGGTGGAAGTGATGAAAGCACCTTTGGTCCGCATTTATTAATGACCAATAACACCCTAACTAAAGTAGGTTTAGGTAAGCGCAACAAGGCGCAAGCGAGTGTGTATGCGCACGGTGTACAAGTAACAAATATTGCAAGCAACGTATTTGAAAAATCGGCACCGATTAAAATTGAGCACACGGTTGGTGAGCCAATAACAGCCATTACAGATAACACCTTTGATGCAACTCAAGCACCAAACGTAAAAGAGTTACGTGTAGCGGGCCCGCACACGGCAACGATTAAAAATAACAACGTTTTAAATAAGGTGAACTAACAATGATGAATTTAACCCAAAATAAGTCATTATTTAAAACGCTGGGTGTTACTGTAAGTGCCTTAGTTTTATCGATAAACGCCTACGCAGCGCATCCAAATTTGGTAATAACCAATGATGATGTACAGCAAATGCGCCAAGCAATTAGCAACAACGAACAGGGCAAGTTTGCCAACGCATTTGCAGCGCTTAAAGCACAAGTGGATGAGCAAATTAAAAGCCCTATAACAGTGCCTGTACCAAAAGACGGTGGGGGAGGGTATACCCACGAACGTCACAAAAAAAATTATCAGCTTATGTATAACGCCGGTGTTATTTATCAGCTAAGCCAAGATGATAAATACGCTCATTACGTACGTGATATGTTGCTTGAGTATGCCAAATTATACCCAACACTTGATGTACACCCTAAGCGCAAAGTTAAGTCGCAAAACCCAGGTAAACTATTTTGGCAAAGCCTTAATGAGGCCATGTGGCTTGTTTATACCATTCAAGCATACGATTTAGTGCATGATGCGTTAAGCGCCGCTAATATTAAAACCATCGAAAATGACTTACTGCGCCCAGTATCGTTATTTTTATCACAAGGCCAGCCATCAACCTTTAACAAGGTACATAACCATGGTACGTGGGCTACAGCCGGTGTAGGCATGGCAGGGTATGTGTTAGATGAATCTGAGTGGGTCGAAAAGTCTCTTTACGATTTAGATAAATCGGGCGAGGGTGGCTTTATTAAGCAGCTAGACATGCTGTTTTCGCCACAGGGCTATTACAACGAAGGTCCTTATTATCAACGCTTTGCACTACTTCCGTTTGTTACCTTTGCTAAAGCAATTGAAAACAACGAACCGCAGCGAGACATTTTTGAATATCGCGATGGCATATTACTTAAAGCCATTGATACCACTATTCAGCTAAGCTATAACGGTTTGTTTTTCCCGATAAACGATGCAATTAAAAGTAAAGGTATAGACACAATAGAGCTGGTACACGGTGTAACAGCCGCTTACGGTTTAACACACGATACTGGTTACTTAGATATAGCCAAAAAGCAAAATCAAATAATACTCTCTGGCGATGGCCTAAAGGTGGCTCAAGCACTGGATAAAAATAAGCAAACCCCTTATGTATTTAAATCGGTAGCGTTTGGCGATGGTAACGATGGCGAGCAAGGGGCGTTGGTAGTAATGCGTACGCAAACTGGTGGCGACCAAGCACTTTTATTTAAACCTGCCGCACAGGGTTTAGGGCATGGACATTTTGATAAATTAACTTGGCAGTTTTACGATCATGGCAATGAAATTGTGTCTGATTATGGCGCTGCACGTTTTTTAAATGTTGAGGCTAAATACGGTGGTCGTTACCTACCAGAAAACGAAACTTACGCAAAACATACCGTGGCACACAATACAGTTGTGATTGATGAAACCTCGCATTTTAATGCAAATGTTAAAGTGGGTAATAACAATCATCCTACGCTTAATTTCTTTGAAACAAACCAATACGGAACGGTGTCAAGTGGGCAAATAAGCACCGCTTACAAAGGTGTTGAGCTTGAACGCACGTTAGCGTTAATTAATTTACCTATGCTTGAAAGCACGCTTGCAGTTGATATTTTTAATGTGACTGCAGATACCTCCCATAAAATTGATTTACCACTGCATTACAAAGGCCAATTAATTGATACCAGCTTTGAGTTACTTGGTAACACCAAAAGCTTAGCTGCGCTGGGTGATAAAAATGGCTATCAACATTTATGGTTAAAAGCACAGGCACAACCAGATGAAGGCCTAGCAAAGGTAACGTGGTTAAACGACAACGGCCGTTTTTATACACAAACAAGCCTAGTGAAAGGGGATGAGTCTTTCTTATTTACGCAAATAGGGGCAAACGATCCACACTTTAACCTTCGTAACGAAAATGGCTATATTCGCCGTGTAGAAGGTAAAAAACAGCATAAATTTATTTCAGTACTTGAGCCTCACGGTGAATACAACCCAAGTAAAGAATATACCCTAGAGGCTGTTAGCCGTGTATCGTCACTTAAGTATGACGCGCAAGAGCACTTAGACCTAATTGAAGTTAAAGTAAAAAATTATACCTATTTGGTTGCTATCAACAAAGCCGATAAAGCAGCTAAACACACATTCACATATCAAAATAAAGCATTCACCTTAAATGGCCGCCTTGGCGTTTATGCGATGAAGAATAATCAGGAGTAAACAGGATGCAAAAGCAAAGTGCACACTTTTCATTTGGTAACGAAACCGAGATTGAAGATTTAGGTAATGGCTTAAAACGCCAAATGCTTGGCTATAACGAAGAGCTAATGGCCGTGAAAATTTGGTTCTCAGAAGGGGCAATTGGTTATAACCATGCACACAGGCACTCGCAAGTAACGTATGTGGTTGAGGGTGAGTTTCACTTTAACATTGATGGCGTAACTAAAATCTTAAAAGCGGGTGATAGCTGTTTTATTCCTCCTTTTGCTGATCACGGTGCAACGTGCCCAACTGGCGGTATACTGATTGATACCTTTAGCCCAGCTCGCGAAGACTTTCTTGAGGAATAACCTATGAAAATTCAAGGCTTACGCTGGTGGGTTATAGTGCTAATTGCACTTGCTACCATTATTAACTACATAGACCGTCAAGCGCTTAGCGTTTTATGGCCAGACATTGTGGAAGAAATGTTCCCTGATGAATCTGCGTTAGAGCGTAAACAAATTTACGCTAATATTTCTATAGTATTCGTATTTGCTTATGCATTTGGCCAAGCTATTTTTGGCAAAATTTTTGACTGGGTTGGCACGCGTTTAGGTTTTGTGCTTTCAATTGGTGTGTGGTCATTAGCCACTGTTGCCCATGCTTTTGCACAAGGGGTGCTTAGCTTAAGTATTTTCCGTGCAATTTTAGGTGTAGCCGAAGCTGGTAACTGGCCCGGTGCAGCTAAAGGTAATGCCGAGTGGTTCCCAACTAAAGAGCGTGCTTTAGCGCAAGGTATATTTAATTCTGGCGCAGCCATTGGTGGCATTATTGCTATCCCGCTTATTGCTTATTTAACCGTGTATTTTAGCTGGCAAATGGTGTTTGTATTTGTTGGTGCCTTAGGTTTTTTATGGTTAGTTCCTTGGATTATATTGGTAAAAGCGCCTCCAGGCTCTCACCCTTGGATAAGTGAAGAAGAGCGTGAGTACATTCTTACCGGACAAAGACGCGTTGATGATAACGGCGATGTAACAAGCGATGACGAAGAAGAATATAACCCGTCTACAGGCGAGTTACTCTCTCGTAAGCAAAGCTGGGGCGTAATTATAGCCTCTGCAGCTATCGACCCTATTTGGTGGTTATTTGTTTTTTGGATACCAATTTACTTAAACGAAGTGTATGGCATGGATGTTAAATCGATTGGTATTTATGGCTGGGTTCCGTATGTAGGCGCTATGTTTGGTGCTTGGTTTGGTGGCTTACTTGCCCAAAACCGCCTTAAAGCAGGCTGGAATACCGATAAAACGCGTAAGCTGACTATCACATTAGGGTGTCTAATTATGTTGCCGGCGCTGCTTGCAATGGCAAACCCAGGCGAGCCGGTAATCGCGGTACTTATTATGGCTGTTATTTTATTTGGTTTTCAAACCGCCATTGGTAACGTGCAAACCTTACCAAGCGACTTACTGGGTAAAAAAGCGGTAGGTACGTTGTCGGGCTTCTCTGGAATGGCCGCTAAATTAGGTGCTGTAGGCCTTACGTCATTGGTACCTATTTTAACAGCGGACGGTAATTATACACCGGCGTTTGTGATAGGCGCGTCTTTAGCGATTATTGCAATGGCAGCTGTATGGATTTTAATTCCAAAAATTGAACCATTGAAAAAGCCTAACTAATTTGTTGGCAATGGCTGTGTTTCTCACAGCCATTTACTACCTAAGGTAAGTGATAATAATGAAAAATATTTACTTTATTGGCGAGTGCATGATTGAGTTAAGAGCGACTGTTCCCTCTACATTGCATCAGTCATTTGCAGGTGACGTATACAATTCGGCAGTTTACTTAAAGCGTTGTTTCCCACAAATCACCACCTCAGTTATTACCGCTTTAGGGGAAGATAACTTAAGTAAAAAAATGCGTGAGCGTTTTGCAAGTGAGCAATTAAATACAGACTATGTATTTGCTCATAACAGTAAAGTCCCAGGTATGTATTACATAGAAACGGACGAGCAAGGTGAGCGCAGTTTTATTTACTGGCGTGATGATTCAGCAGCCAAAAAGGTGGTTGAATTTATCAGCCCTGAGCTAGTTAAACAGCTGTCATCGGGCGATATGTTTTTCTTTTCGGGGATTTCGTTAGCTGTAATAGAAGCACAAGCACGGCCGCAGTTTTGGGACATAGTTAAACAGCTTAAAACCGCAGGTGTGAAGATCGTATTTGATCCTAATTACCGCGCAAGACTATGGGATAACGTTGAGCAAACTAAAGCGCAGTATCATAGCGCGTTTAGCTTAGCCGATATTACTTTGCCGGGTGTTGAAGACTTAGAAACACTTTACGACGTCAAGAGCGTAGAGGCCGTTATTGATTATTTAGCACCGTATAACATCAATGAAATTGTAGTCAAAAACGGCCCTGACTCGGTTATTACAAAAGAGGCTGGCATAGTGCAAAGCCACAAAATTACACCGGTTAAAAACGTGATTGATACAACCTCCGCTGGTGATGCCTTTAATGGTGTGTATTTAGGCGCGCGTTTAGATGGGCGACCTATTGATAAGGCTGTTGAACTTGCCGCGCAAGCCGCTGGCGCTGTTATTCAGCAACCCGGTGCCATTGCACCAAAAGATGTATTTCAACAAGCCATGGCTAAATCAGGCCTGTAACTGGCTAATGTACTCAATATATAACACTAAGTAGCACGATTATCTAAAATAAGGGAAACAACGCATGACTCGCTTTTCTGAACTAATGGCAGGGCAAACTCTGCTACCTATAATTCAAGCAGATACGCCAGAGCAAGGTGTTAACATCGCTAAAGCAATGGCAGAAGCAGGCCTAACTTTGGTAGAAGTTGTTCTTAGAACAGATGCATCAATTGATGCGCTTAAAGCCATAAAAGAACAGGTTCCACAGCTAAAAGTGGGCGCAGGCACCGTTATTAACGAAACAATTTTAAAGCAAGCGCTAGAAGCAGGCTCAGATTTTATAGTTACTCCCGCTGTATCGCCTACACTATTAAGTGAGCTGGTTAAGTGTAACGTGCCAGTATTGCCAGGTGTATCAAATACCGGCGATATATTAATGGCGCTTGAGTATGGTTTTGAAGAGCAAAAACTCTTTCCTGCTTCACTGGCTGGTGGTGCGCCGTTTGTGTCGGCCGTTTCATCTGTATTTCGTGCAGTGAGTTTTTGCCCTACCGGCGGTGTAAGTGAAAAAAATAAAATGGATTACTTGTCGTTAAATAATGTATTTGCAGTAGGTGGTACCTGGGTTGCAAAAAAAGAGTGGGTAGCACAGGGTAACTGGCAAGCGATCACAGACTCTTGTATCGAGGCTTTAAAATAGCAAGGAGCAAAAAATGAATTATTTAGCCCCAACGATTGCGCCCGGTGTTGTTGTTGGCGATGAAGTAAGCGAAGTGTACAAACACGCACGAGCACATCAATATGCATTGCCAGCAGTAAATGTAGTGAGTACATCATCTATTAACGCGACTTTAGAAGCCGCAAGAGAAGTGAAGTCGCCGGTCATTATTCAGCTATCTAATGGGGGAGCACAGTTTTTTTGTGGTAAAGGTTTAGCTCTTGAGGGGCAACAGTCTGCTGTTGTAGGCGCAATAAGTGCTGCACATTATGTGCATAATGTAGCTAAGCACTATGGTGTTGCTGTAATGTTACATACAGATCATGCTGCAAAAAAACTACTGCCCTGGATTGATGGTTTGCTAGATGAAGGTGAAAAATACTTTGCACAAACAGGCAAGCCCCTTTTCTCATCACACATGATCGATCTTTCAGAAGAGCCACTGGAAGAAAATATAGAGATTTGTGAACGTTATTTAGCGCGTATGGCAAAAATAGGCATGACACTTGAAATAGAGTTAGGGTGCACCGGTGGAGAAGAAGATGGGGTTGATAACTCCCATCTCGACAGCTCGGCTTTGTACACTCAACCTGAAGATGTAGCTTATGCTTATAAGCGTCTGAGTAAAATAAGCCCTAATTTCATTATTGCAGCTTCGTTTGGTAATGTTCACGGTGTTTATAAACCGGGTAATGTAGTGCTAACACCAAGCATATTGCGCGAGTCACAAGCCTATGTAGCTGAAAAATTTAATCTTGAACATAACGCGATCAATTTTGTTTTTCATGGGGGGAGTGGTTCAGAACATTGCAAAATTGCAGAATCGCTTACCTACGGGGTGGTAAAAATGAATATTGATACCGACACACAATGGGCGAGTTGGAATGGGGTATTAAACTATTATCAAGAAAAGCAAGATTACTTACAGGGCCAAATAGGCAACCCTGATGGTGAAGATAAACCCAATAAAAAATACTATGACCCACGCGTGTGGTTACGCCAGTCGGAGCAACATATGATGGCACGCCTGATTCAATGTTTTGACGACCTTAATTGTGTGAACAGGTATAGCGCATGAAAAGACTGAATAAAGTTTTAAAAGAAGATGGTGTTGAAACCGACCTAATCATGTTAATCCGTACTCTGTTAGCAACCACAAAAGAGATAGCGTTTAGAGTAAGCCAAGGTGAGCTTGCGGGTGTATTGGGCTCTACCCTTAACGAAAATATACAAGGTGAAGTTCAAAAAAAGCTAGATGTTATTGCTAATCAGCTTTTAAAAGACACTTTAATTGATGATGAATTGGTCAAAACAGTGGCATCTGAAGAAGAAGACAACGCAGTAGGTGCACACCCTGATGGTAAGTATATTGTGGCGTTTGATCCTCTCGATGGTTCATCAAATATTGATGTTAATGGACAAATAGGTACTATTTTTACCATTTACCCAGCAAAAGCAGATGTACCTTACGATAGTGATGAGCAATTTAATCAACCCGGTACTAATCAGGTTTGTGCGGGCTACGTGCTGTATGGGCCATCGTCGTTACTTGTGATGACAACAGGTGGACCAACCCGCTGTTATACGCATGATTTAACCCACGGCGGCTTTTTGCTTACTAAGCCAGAACTTAAGGTGTCGAGTAAAAGCCGTGAGTTCTCGGTTAATATGGCAAATTACAGATATTGGGATGAAGCCACGCAAGTTTACTTTGATAAATTACTGTATACATCAGAAGAATTTGCTAAAAGCTCAATTCGCTATAATGCGGCTATGGTCGGTGATGTGCACCGCATATTATGCCGTGGTGGGGTATTTATGTATCCACAAGATACGCGTTCTGGTAATGAAAATGGTAAAATACGGTTACTTTACGAAGCCAACCCATTGGCGATGTTAACTGAAAACGCAGGTGGTATAGCCACCTCTAAAGGCATGCGTATTTTAGATATTCACCCAGAGGATCTGCATCAACGTGTGCCTGTTATTTTAGGCTCTAGTGAACCGGTAGCTTATTTTAACTCTACGGTTTATTGAACTAGGGGCGTGTTGATCTTTGATGGTTAAATTTGCAGCAGTGTGTTTGCTTTAGGCAAAGCCTATGAAGTGTGGTTATTTCACATAGATAGGCGATAATGCAGCATAAATACCAAACACGCGGTTGCCCTTCGGATTCTGCCTAGGGGCTATAAATTCTTTGTTGCCTATATGGATGTAGGTAAGTGGTGTTAGCAAGGCGCGCAAGCTTTGCTCGAAATTTTCTTACCCTTACAGGAATGTAACTCATTAGAATAACGCAGGAGCAGTTATCGAGCCCACAAGGTTACAAATCTTACGCCGCGATTTAATCGCCCCTAGATTGAACACATCTCAATCCGCAAAGATCAACATGCCTTGGCATAAGGTCTATTTAATAATGTAATAACCATTTAAGCCGCTGCACGGGCATATATTCAACGCAGTGGCTTCACCTCAAACATGAACACATCAATAATTTCATGCCTATTACGCTCCCTGTAAATACTTAGCTCTACGTTTCGGTAAAACCAATTTCTTATACTCTTTGATGGTCAACATATTTATTATATCAATATTGGTAATAACAATATTTTATTAATGATATGTGCAAGTAAACTTTTAATTAATAAAATGTGATGATTTTTGAACGAATATAGTGGTAAAAGTGTTTTTATTATGATTATATTACCAAGTTGGTTAACAATGAGGCGTAAAAATAAAATAATTTGGTAATAACACACTGGGTATTTGGTAAATCACACATAACACATGCTAAATACTAAACCACACAATAAAGGAGAATAGAGCCATGATGAAATTAAAACATTTTGCATTATGTGCTGTTGCAGCTGCCATTATAGGTTGCGACACAGATTCAAATAATAATAACAATACATTGGGCTCTATTGCTCTAACAGGCACAGCGCTAACTGGCGAAACATTATCGACCAGTGTAAATGATGCAGATGGTATTTCTGGCGAAGTAAGCTACTACTGGTATGCCGATGGACAAGTTATTAGTGGTGCTAATGACGCAACGTTTACATTAACCGATGAGCAAATTGGTTTTGCGATTACTGCACAAGCGCTTTATACAGATGACAGCGGCGTTAATGAATCGCATTTAAGCGAGCCAACCGATGAAGTGACAGCTATTCCTTTTGCGGCCACAGTAGAAATTAATGGTGATGCAATTATTGGGAATGAGCTAAGTGCTAGTGTGGCGGATGAAAATGGCTTCGATCCAGCGCTTGTAACTTATACGTGGTTTGCAGATGATGAGGAAATTGCTGATGAAACCTTAGCAACCTTCACAATTACCGAAGCGCAATTAGGTAAAGTTATTACTGTAAATGCAGTGTTTGAAGATAGCAGAGGCTTTGCAGAGTCAGCTACATCAGCTGCGACAGCGCCAGTAGAACGCGCGAATTCAGAAGGGTCGGTGGCTATTGTTGGTACGCCTACGATTGGTAATACACTAACGGCTGAAGTTACCGATGAAGATGGCGCAAGCGGCACAATCACTTATCAGTGGTTTGCAGATACTATAGCTATTGAAGGTGCAACACAAAGTACTTATGTTGTTGATGAATCACTACTTGGCCAAGTTATCACTGTGCAGGTTACTTACACAGACGATCATGGTTTTACCGAAGACAACCTATCACAGGCAACCATTGCAGTTTCAGCTGAAGCTGTAGATGAAGCGGGTAGCATTACCATTTCAGGCGCTATGCCTTATTTAGTGACTAGCGAATTAACCGCTGAAATTAGCGATAACAACGGTGTAGATGAGCAAAACGTTACCTACACCTGGCTTGCTGATGGCGTAGCAATAGCAGACACTAACAGCAAAACGTTTACGCCAACTAATCAAGCTGGCGCGATTATATCGGTGACGGCGAGTTACACCGATAACGATGGCTTTTCAAGCACAATTACCGGTACTGCCGATACTGTAGTGTACACGCAAGTAATAAGCGATGCAGGCGCGCTATTAGGAGCTATAAATGCAGGTCTTGCTGATGGCGACGTGATTGGTTTAAATACCGGCGTATATGCCGATCTTGATGCCATTATGCTAACTAGTGCAGCAACGCTTAAAGCCGTTGAAGGGCAAAGCCCGGTAATTAGTGGTGAACTTTGTATTCATGTAGCCAGCGGTGTTGATGGCGCAGGTATTGAAGGACTTACTTTTAAAAATATTGATACTAAATCGGGCGGCTTTTGTGAAACCGAAGAAGACGCTGTTATTTATTCTGAGGGTGACAACTTCACATTTACTCAAAATACTATCGATGGTGAAGCACAGACGTTAAATAACTCCACTTACCACTGGTTAATGCTTAAAGGCGATGGCGCAATGGTTGAGCGTAATACCTTTGCAAACCGCGATAAAGCAGAAAATGGTTCGGTGATTAAAATGTCATCGTCAAGTACTAACCACGTTATTCAATATAACCTTTTCACAGGCTCAAGCAGTAATCCAAATTTTGGTAACTCTAGCCTGCACTTAATTAACGCAGGCAGTACCACAGGTACAGACGCAGCTGTAGATGCAAACTTTACTATTCAATACAACCGTGTAGAAAACTTTGTTACAGGTCGTCGCTTAATGCGCGTACAAACCTCTGGCGCGACGATTAAAGGCAATACCATTTTAAATCCAAATGGCGGTATTTCACTTGAAGATGGTGGATTTAATACGGTATCAGACAACGTTATTATTCGTACCACAGATATTGCAAGCTCAAGCGATCGACCAGCTGGTGTATTAATTACGCCTTTAGGCCACACAGTAAGCAATAACTACATTGCGGGTATTCGCTCAGGTAATAAAGAAGCAGGTGGTATTGTATTTACAGCGAATCCATTCTCACAAGCTGATGGCGGAGTGCCAAATGGAGGTAACCAAGCTGTGCTTGATGGTGCAGGCGACTTTACCCTTAATGTGACTAACAATACCGTACTTAACTCACAGCAACCTTTTGTATTTAGTACAGAAATAGGATCAAAAGCACCGGTAGGTGATTGTGATGAGCTTACCGCAGACAACGCACCTGTATTGTACGGTTTAACAAAAAATGCATTTGAAATTAACTTTAACGGTAATTTAAATGCCAATGGGGTTGGCGATCAAACTGATGAAGACACGATACAAAATAGCGCGCTTGTTTATGGTTTCTTTTACCCTAACACGCTGTCGAGCGATCATTCATTTGAGTACGACTGTGACCTAATTAATCATACTGAATCATTGTTCTCAAACAGCTTTGGCTTTAGTGACAGCTATGAGTCGGGCGATGCGAGTGATTTATGGGTTGATATTAGAAACGTAAATGGCAATGGTGAATACGACACCGATGGCGCTATTGACCAAGACCCAGAAGCAAATGGTAAAGAAGTCCCTGAATTTGTAACCGGTACAAGTACGCTGCTTGAGACTGACGCAAATGGTGCACAAGCCTTAGCAGGTGCAAGAAACTTATACTACATCCAAAGCACTGATGTAGGTGCAGGCTCTACATGGGTGGCACAAGATGAATAAATCAATACTGCATATTATTAATTTTTATAAAAATAGCAAACTACGCACAACACACACAATGATAAAGGAGAACGCGGCATGTCGTTAAAAATGGATCGAAGGCATCAACATTCTACAAACAGCTCTGTTTGTAATCATTTTGCACTTTCACCTGCTGCTAAGCTAATTAGAGCAAGTTTACTTGCTGGTATGGCAGGTTCATTGTCATTTAATGCTTTTGCTCAGCAAGAAGCCCAAGAAAAAGTGACTGAAGTAGAGCAAGATGTAGAAATCATCAGCGTTACGGGTACTCGTAGAACCATACAAGATCAAATTGCAATAAAACGTGAGGCAACAACCGTTGTTGATGGTTTATCTGCCGAAGATATTGGTGATTTACCAGCGCTCTCAATTGGTGAAGCGCTTGAGTCTATCACCGGTGCTGCATCACACCGTGAAAACGGCGGTGCTACCGAAATTACTATTCGTGGTTTAGGTCCATTTTTAAGTGCAACTCATATTAACGGCCGTGAAGCGACCAATGGTAGTGGTGACCGCTCTGTTAACTTTTCACAGTTTCCATCAGAGCTTGTAAAAAAAATCGCTATTTATAAAACACAAGATGCATCAATGATTGAAGGTGGTGTAGCAGGTGTAATAGCCCTTGAAACAGTAAGTCCACTTGATTACGGTAAGCAGCGAGTTCAGGGTGAGGTTAAATTAAACTACAATCCCGATGAAAGTAATGTAGAAAACTCATTGCAAAGTGATACAGGTTACCGTGGTACGTTTAGCTATGTTGATCAATTTGAGTTTGCCGATGGCCAAGCCGTGGGTGTGTCTTTTGGTGTACAGCGACAAGATATTAGCCAACCAGAGGCCGAATACAGAAGCTCAAGCCCATCAGGGTCTTCACTTTGGGCATGTTTAAATGATCCGACAAATACCAATGAAGGCTTTTACAGAGGTAGTGCAGGGGACTGTGAAGACCAAGTAAGTGGTAGCAATAACCAAGGTTACCAAACTGCAATAGACCCAGAAACTGGTAAAGCTGAAAGCGACGGTACTCCTTATGCGTGGACAGGCAGTAGCCGCAGCTATCGCCAAAATGAAACATCTGATGAGCGCGACGCTATATTTTTTGCAATGCAATACCAGCCGTCATCTGAGTGGGATATTAACTTTGATGCACAGATTTCTGACAGAACGCAAAAAGAAGCACGTCACGATTTAATCTTTTTACAAAAACGCGCAACGCCTGGTTTAACAGGCCCAACACTGGTTACCAACGATGTTGGCGGAATTTTACATTGGGAAGGTGAAGAGCGTATTGAATCTGCGGGTGAGCAATTCTCACGTGAAGAAAACTACCAAGGCTACGGTATTAATATTGAGCACACATTTACTGATCGCCTTACTGTAAATCTTGATTTAGCGTATTCAAAAACTGAGCGTGAAGAGCTACAAATTTCTAACCGTGGTAGAACCGCAGACCGTAATTTATTTAGCTGGGATATGGGCGATGAAATTCCTCATTTCACGTTAACCGACTTTGATGTAACAGATATTTCTAACTTTACTGATAGCCTACGTACGCGTTTAGATCGTGAAAATGTACGTGAAAACGAAATCAAATCGGCACGTATTGATTTTAACTACGCGTTAGAGGGCGATATATTTACCAGTATTGAAGGGGGTATTAGAGCTTCTGAATTAAGCTTCACTCAGTTTGGTGGTAGCCAAGGTAATGGCTCTCGTAATGAATACACCATAGGTGATGACTCCGCATTAGAGATACTTCAAGGCTGTCAAATTGACTTCCCTGAATCTGACTTTTTATCGAGCGTATCTGATGGCGATTTAATAACAAATATAGATAGTAGCGGTAATGTAATAAGCTCAGGGACAGGTTCCTCGTGGGCAACGTACGATAACGTGTGTTTCTCTCAAGCTGTAGCAGCTACAGACGCTGATTATACAGGTGAGTTTGGTTACCCTGATGTAGAGTATGAAAATGCCGGTACCATAGATGTTACTGAAAAAACCACATCAGTGTACTTAATGGCAAACTACGACACTGAAGTATTTGGTAAGTTTATTCGTGGTAACTTTGGTCTGCGTATTGTTGATACTGATGTTACATCGGTAGGCTTTAGAACAAATTACACTGTAGATGTAGATGAAACGACAGGGGCCGTAACCCTCGAGGAAGGGGATTCACTAGAAAGAACCGAAAGCGGCGGTGGTTATACTAAATACTTACCAAGCTTTAACTTAGTAGTTGATTACAGTGAAGACATTTTACTGCGTGCGGGTATTTACCGTGGTATGTCACGTGCTGACCCATCTGATTTAGGCTATGACCGCGACTTTGTAACAGACGATCAATCTGTTGCGTTATCGCTTTCTGACTTATTAACTGTAGATGGTTCTGGTAACCCTGATACTCAACCATTAATGTCATGGAACTACGACTTAGCCTTTGAATGGTACCCTAATGAAGATTCTATCTTAGCGCTAAGCCTATACTACAAACAGTTCCAAGGCGGCTTCCAGCAACAAACTGTGATTGAAGACTATGTGGTTGGCGGTGAAACAGTATCACTACCAGTGACTAACTCGGTAACAACCGATAATGATAGCGAAATACTGGGTTTAGAAGCCTCGTTCTCGTACCGTTGGGATAATGGTATTGGTGTAAAATTTGGCTATAACTTTGCAGATACTGACTTTGAGTTTGAAGATAGCTTATATGGCGATACATACGTTACCGACCTAGATGGCAATACCTCTCAACTAACTGCCGGTATTATTGAACCTGGTTCGGTGCCGGGTTTCTCAGAGCATGTATTTAGTAGCCAACTGTATTACCAAATAGGTGACTTTGATACGGCCATTATTTACAAATACCGTAGTGAATACTTCCAACCGTATACCAGTAATGGTACCCGCTTACGTTATGTTGATGCCGTAGGCGTTTGGGAAATGCGCGCATCGTATAAAATTAATAAACATTTCAGAATTAAAGCTGAGGCTATTAACTTGTTCAGTGCACCTAAATCACAAGATTTCTTTGTGGAAGATAACCTAGGTGAAGTAAACGACTACGGCCCACGTTTATTCTTAGGAATGAGCTTTAAACTGTAATAAATTAAAGAGCTCCCCAGTTTAAAACCCAATTAGTGCACCCCACTGGTTGGGTTTTTTATATAGAAGGCGAATATTACCCCTTCGATTTTTATAATGTATTACTAAATTAGCTTCGTTAAGACCGCACTTTCGCCCATTCTTTGAATTAGCCAAAAGTCTACTACCTTTATTCTGGTTGACCAATTAAGTCCTTAAAGCCAGCTAAATTTAAAAACAACCCACCATATATTAAAAAAATATATTGGCCCATTTGTATGAGTTTTAAACCAACCTTGTATCAAATTTAAACTGTTTTTATGTTTAAAATCACATTAAATACAAGTGGTTATATTGTGGTAAGTGACTTTTGTGACTTTGTCATGCCGAATTTTACTTTATTGGTAATGGGTGTTTCTGCTTTTTTTACGTAAAATGGTTTACCAATAGGTTGACCTTTTGGTGTTTTGCTGTAAATATTAAGTTAACCATTTAGATAAATGGTAAGGCGTTTAATAAAAAATATATAGCGAGTTACACATAGCACTGACACACACAGGAAAAACTATGAATCACAAGTTATCAAAAATTACGCTAGCAGTTGTATCTGCCACAGCAATAAACCTTTCTATGCCCACACACGCACAGGAAGCAAAGCCAATAGCAGAAGATGATGTAGAAATCATCGAAGTATCTGGCATTCGTCAATCTCTTACTAATGCGCTGGCGGAAAAACGCTCTGCAGATAGCTTAGTAGAAATTATTCAGTCAGAAGATATTGGTAAACTACCTGATCAAAACCTCGCTGAAGTATTAGAAAACGTAACGGGTATCCAAATTACCCGTCAAGCGGGTGTAGGTACCGGTGTACAAATACGTGGTACAGATGCTAACCGCACCGAAATTAATGGTGTATCAACGGTAGGCTCAGGATCTGGACGAAGTGGTATAAGCTTTGAAGATGTTTCAGCGTCAATTATTTCAAGTTTAGAGGTAATAAAGTCGCCTGAAGCGAAAACAATAGAGGGCTCTGTAGGTGGTACTATTAACCTAAAAACCATTCGCCCTTTACATTTAAGTGAGCAGCTGGCGACAATAAGAGTACAAGGTGAAAGTAGCAGTTTAAGCACAGATAGTGGCTTACAACCTCGTTTTTCAGGTACCTTTGCTGATAACTGGGAAGGTGATTACGGTAAATTTGGTGTGTTATTGAGCGGTAGTTACGCAGAGCAAGATGTAACGGCGTTTCGCCCACGTGCTGACAGAGATAACATTATAACTGCAGATAGCGGTGTAGCCAGTGCACAGTCTTTTGATTTTTTACCTATTCAATTTTTTGTACAAGATTACGATAACTACGAATACGAAACTAAAAACTTTGTAGGTACTATTGAATGGGCGCCAAACGATAACACAAAGTTTTACTTTGATGCGGTGGTTAACGATCAAGAACGTCGCCAAGAAAGCTCTCGTGTACAAGCATCGGGTGTAAGTGCGCTTAACGATATTTCTGTGCCAGATGAATTTGAAACCGTAAACTTAGGCTCATTGGGCGGAACTAACTTAGGCTCAATTCAAGCGGCCTTACGTGGTGTAATTCCGGTTAATTTAGAAAATGATGATGACGATCCTAACCTTCGCTTTTCAAGCGATACTAACTCGCGTGTTACCGACAGTAATATTTTTAGACTCGGTGGCGAATGGCAAGGTGATAAGTGGTTTGTAAGTGCTGAAATTGCATCATCATCTTCAGATACAACTACGCCTAGCTTTAATACTACGCTTAACTTTATTAACCCTAATGTGCCGTTAGATGCGGGTGGTGGTAATGATAATAGTGTGCCATTTGAATATGACTTATCGGGTGGTGCTTTAGCGTTTGGCATTGCAGAAGGTGCAGAGTACGCGCCAACGGTTGAACAACTACTAGATCCTGCGAATGTAGTGCTACGCGATGTAAATATTGGTCAAGATACGGTTGAAAACTCTGAAGATGCGTTCCGTATTGATTCAACCTATTACACTGATTCAATCGTAACCTCTATTGATTTTGGTTACCGTTACAGTAAATCGCAAAGCAAACAAAACGAAATTACATCAAGCGTTGGCCTAAGAACAATGGCAGATAGCCCAACCGGTGATTTGTTTGCTGATTTATTAGTTGCAGGTCCTGATAACTTTAACGAAGCTGATGGTCGCTCGTTATACATTGCTGACTTTTTATTAATTGACCCAGAGCTTGTTGCATCAGATCCTGATGCGGTACTTGCAACATTACAAAACGCCATGACTGTGCATGGATCAAGCAAAACATTAAATGCACCAACATCTAGCTCATCTGGTTTTTTTGATATAGAAGAAATCACCCATGCGCTATATGCACAAGCTAACTTTGAGTACGAAATGGTACGCGGTAATATTGGTGTGCGTTATATTCAAACTGATGTTGAGTCTACGGGTAACTCAGTTACAGAAGATGGCAGTGGCAATGAGCTTGTGACCCGAATTACTAATAAATCTGACTATGACTTTATTTTACCACGCTTAAACCTTGTAGCTGATGTATCAGAAGATGTACTCGTGCGCTTTGGTGTGGGTAAAGATATACGTCGCCCTGATTATAACGATTTATCTACCTCTATTACTTACAGCACAAGCCCAAATGACGAAGTTGAATTTGGTAACCCAGCGCTTAAACCTGAAGAAGTGCTTTCTTATGACTTATCTGCTGAATGGTATTTTGATGAAGCGAGTGTTGTCAGTGTGGGTATATTCCATAAAACCCGCAAAGATTTACATGTAAATCAGTTAACATCGCCAGTTGAAGACCCTGTAACAGGCTACCGCGATTTAACAGATCCCTGTGAAGGCGGCGGTATATTTAACCCCATTGCAGATATAAACGTATTTGGCCCTGAAAATGGTCGTGGCGTATGTGTTGGTACAGAAACAAAAGTAAACGATAGTGGTGAAACAACCCAAAAAGGGATTGAGTTTGCGTTTCAATATGACTTATCGGGCTTTGAAGAAGACATTGGGTGGGCTTCTGGTTTTGGTGTGCTAGCTAACTACACAATCCAAGAATTCTCAGGTGGTGAAACCGAAAATACCGCAACATCAAGAGCGGGTAGTGTATTTGCTGCAACTACAGGTACACCCGGTATTGAAGTGAGTGAAATTCAAGGTTTACTAAATCTTTCTGAAAATGCGTACAACATTACCCTTTACTACGAAAAATTTGGCCTGTCAGCTCGTATGCGTTATACGTGGCGTGAAGGGTATCGTTCAAATGACTTCGGTAGTACGTCTAGCTTCCCATGGGGTTTCCCTGTGGTACAAGAAGACCGTGGCCAGCTTAATGCAAGTATTAGCTATGATGTGAACGAACAACTAAATATTGGCTTAGAGGCAGTAAATATTACTGAGTCTGAAATTAGCCAATCATGTGTAAACGAAAGCGCACTATTGTGTTTCCAAGGTTTAACTGACCGTCGTATTACACTGGGTGCAAGTTACCGTTTTTAAAAAGTATGTTGAGAGTGTGTAGCCTTTGAACGGGCGCTCAAAAGCAAGCCATTTGGCTTGCTTTTTTTTTGACCTTAAATTAGCCGCAGCTAGGAGTTAAAAAAAGGGCGGTGGTTCTTCTTGTGGGGGGGGGGGAATGCACCCGTTTGCAAAAAATTGAGTGTGTGCTGTATGACTTGTTGGTTGTGGCGCATTCCCGTGTGGCTTACATTAA
>NZ_LKDU01000042.1:0-21276 GCF_001401855.1 Pseudoalteromonas sp. P1-7a
GGAGCAGTTATCGAGCCCACTAGGTTACAAACCTCGCGCCGCGATTTAATCGCCCCTAGGTTGAACAAATTTCAATCCGCAAAGGTAACCCCCCCTAGTAAAAATAAGCTTATTGGCGTTTACCACAGTGACGGCAAAATAAATGGCTGTTACGCTGATTAAGCTGAGTTTTAATTGCTTTATTGGCCTCAAGTTTACTCAATCCCAGTTTATAGCGAAGTTCTTCTAAGTGCATGCGCTGTGAGTCATCTAGGCTGCCGTCATGGATTTGTTCATGTACGGCGTCTTCAAAAAACTGACGACGTTTACGTATTTGCTCTGAAAAACTTGAAGCAAGCAAACCCGTGGGGATTGCCACCATTCCCATGCTCACCAAGGTGATCACCCCACCAAATAGCTTACCTACAGGAGTAATGGGCACAACATCACCATAACCTACCGTGGTAAGCGTGGCCATAGCCCACCACATAGCCGCAGGGATAGAGCCAAATTTATCGGGTTGTATGTCGTGCTCTAATAAATAAATGCCACACGAGGCGAGTATAAGCACCACCGACATTATAAAAAATGCGGCCAGTAATGAACTTGCTTCGTCTTTAAATGCTTGTAATAGCAACTGCATTGCACGAGAGTAGCGAGTAAGTTTAAACACTCTTAGCAGCCTTAATACCCGTAAAAAACGTAAATCGAGAGGAAACATGAACATTAATAGACTCGGTAAAATGGCTATTAAATCAATAAGAGCTAAAGGTGATAAAAAATAATGCAGCCGACGTTTTACGTTTGAACCTTTTATAGCTGCGTATTTGCTTTTATCGACACAGGCCCAAAGTCTTGCGAGGTATTCAAGGCTAAAAATAGCTACTGAAATTACTTCTAATAGTAAAAATTGCGGGTAATAAAGCTTATTTATACTTGGTACTGACTCAAGCACAATGGCAACAACGTTAAGCATAATTAAAGCAATTAGTGCAGTATCAAGTATATGCCCTGCTGTTCGGTAATCACCGGTTCCTTCAAATACCTGCGCTAAAGTTTTCCGTGCTGTGTTTTTCATTTTTTTAGCTTTAACAGCATATTAATACTGCCTTCTTCAAAATCACGACTGATAGTAAAGCCTAACTTACGGGCTAGTTCTATCATGCCGGTGTTCTCTGGTAGTGTTATGCCTTCAATGACTTCTACGCCTTGGCGCTTACAGTGATTTATTGCAGCGCTCATCAGCAACCTACCAAGACCTAAACCTTGGTAGTCAGAGCGAACCACTGTGGCAAACTCCGCATGTAAATTATCAGGGTCCATAATTACACGTGCCACGCCTAACGTACGGCTTTTACCTTCAAAGCGTTGGCAAACAATAAAGGCCATTTCTCGGTCGTAATCTATTTGTGTCATTTTTGCGAGTTGATCGTGATTAAACTGGGGGAGTTCGCCAAAAAAGCGTTTGTAGCGATCTTCTTTATTAAGGGATTGATCAAACTCTTGGTGGGCTTTTTCATCTTCTGGACGAATAGGCCTTAATGTAGCACGTGTGTTATTTTTAAGGGTTACTTCTTCTACAAGGTCAATAGGGTAAGGGCGTATACATAAACGTTTACGATCGCTACGTGTCTGATAACGGTTAACAGTAATGGTGGCATCAAGCACTAAAAATTGGCCGTTACTGGCTAAAATAGGGTTTAGCTCCATGGCACTTATGTCAGGTTGATCGACAACAAGTTGAGATATACGTGTGAGCAGGGCGCACAGGCGGTATTTATCGACTTTTTCTGGCAGGATACGATCTTTTAATACGCCTTTATCGTTTGCTGCCGCAATGAGGTATTTAGCTAAGTTCATATTAAGTGGCGGCAAAGCAACGGCTGCTTGGGCATACTCTAATCCATTACCTGCTTCACCAAGTAATATAACGGGGCCAAAATTAGGCTCGGTTTTAATGGCGATTCGCAGCTCATTAGCACCAGCACGGGGCGCCATTTTTTGTAGTGAAAACCCTTCAATAACCGCATCTGGATAGGTGTTTTTAATGCGTATCAGCATGGCAAAGGCAGTTTGTTCAACTTCGTTTGCATCGTTGAGATTGAGTACCACACCACCGACTTCTGATTTAGAGGCAATACTTGGACTAATCAACTTTAACGCTACGGGAAAGCCTAATTCAATTGCTTGCTCACGCGCTTCTGTGGGCGTGTAGGCTACTTCTGTTTTAATACACTCAACACCATAATGACTAAGGATTTGGCTTGCTTGATGCGTGGGTAAGTAGCTTTGATCTTCTTCTAAAAATTCGTTAATGAGTGAAGTGGCCGCAGTTTTATTTATTTTGGCGTCGTCAGTGTTTGATTCCGGAGTTTGCGTTAAATGCTTTTGGTTACGACGATAACTAACCAAATGCATAAATGCGCCAACGGCACCCTCAGGCGTGCGATAGGTTGGAATAGTATGGTTAGAACAAACACGCCTAGCGGCATAAGCTGCATCTTCCCCCATAAAGTTGGTCATGACATAGGGGCGCGCCATCTTTGGTATTTTTTGTAAGGTTTGCACTATCATATCGGCGTAGTCTTCACTGGGTGCAAGTGCTGAGGGAGTATGAATAATAAGTAAGTTTTTAACTTCTTCGGCGCGTAGTAAAATCTCCAATGCTTGCCTGTAACGGGCTGGTGCAGAGTCGCCAAAAATATCAACAGGGTTAGATGTAGTATCCGACTGGGGGATCACTTTATTTAGTGCCGCTCGGGTTTGCTCGCTTAGCTGGGCAAGCTTACCGGAATTTAAAATCAGCTCATCAACCGCCATGACACCCGGTCCGCCGCCGTTAGTTAAAATGGTTAACTGCTCAACTTTTAACAGTTTTGGGTGTATGGCGAGTGTTTGCGTGGCCGCAAAAAGTTCGCGCAGGTCACTAACCCGAAGCATACCAGCACGTTGAAAAAGCGCATCGTACACCGCATCTGAACTTTGTTTGCCACCGGTATGGATTTCGGCGGCCAGTGCGCCTGCGCCAGTTTTACCCGTTTTAATGGCTATGACGGGTTTGCTAAATGCAGCCGCGCGTGCTGCTGAGATAAACCCGCGGATATCCTCTATATTATCTATGTAGAGCAGAATCGCTTTGGTTTTTGCATCACGGCCTAAAAAGTCGAGTAGCTCGTCAAAATCAATATCTAGGCAATCACCCACAGATACAAAATACGAAAAGCCAATTTCTTTATTTTTAGCCCAATCTAAAATAGTGGAGCACACCGCTGCAGATTGCGATATAAATGCCAGTTTTCCCGGTGCTGCTACGGTGTGTGAAAAGCTGGCATTGAGACCAATATGCGGGATAAGTAGCCCTAAACAGTTTGGTCCAAGCAAGGTAACGTTATGGTGATTAGCTGCATGTTTCAAGGCCGTTTTTTGGCACAATGAAAGTCCATCGGCAATCACAATCGCACTTTTACAGCCAAGCTGGCCTAACTGCTCAATAATGCTTAGTAAGGTATTTTTATTAGTACAAATAACGGCTAAGTCGGGCACCTTGGGCAGCGCTGCAATATCAGGATAAGCAAGCACTCCATGTACTGCACTATGGGTTGGGGTGACGGGCATAATTGGCCCTTTAAATCCGCCTTGTAATAAATTGCGCATAACCACAAACCCCGCGCGAGTAGAGGTATTCGAGGCGCCAATAACAGCTACCGAGGCCGGATTAAAAAATTGGCTAATACGCTTTAGGCTCATGCTATATCCTTGGCTGATAATGTTTTGCGTTATTTATACTCACAATGTACCCTGTTTGCTGTGTTATTTCGAGCGCGTAAATGCTTATTATTGATATCAATCAAGGAGATTTTTGTGAATAAAACACCCCATTTTTACACTGTTATTGCTGCTATTTGTTTAAGTATAGGCTTAGTTTTATTTGGCTTTATTATTAAAAGTGCTGCCGTTGATGTAAAAAGTATGGACCGAAGTGTGCAGGTAAAAGGGTTAGCTGAGCGTGAGGTTAATGCCGATACGGTTATTTGGCCCTTGCAATACACCGATGCAGACAATAACCTAGAAAAATTGGTTAGTCGAGTTGAGCAAAAAAATAGTGCCGTGATTGCTTTTTTAAAGTTACATGGCTTTGATGATGACGAAATAAGTACCGGTAGCCAGTCAATTATTGATAAACAGGCCCGTGAATATGGTAACGATAATCAAAAATTTCGTTATTTAGCCCGCGCTAACATTATTGTTTATTCTAACGCGCCCGACAAAGTCCAAAATGCATTAGGCAAAGTAAGCCAACTGGCGAAGCAAGGTATCGCAATAGTACAGGATAGTTACGAAACCAGGGTCGAATATTTATTTACCGGCCTTAACGATATCAAGCCTGCAATGGTGCAAGAGGCTACAGAAAAAGCCCGAGAAGTCGCTAACAAATTTGCTAAGGATTCGAACTCAACACTTGGCAAAATAAAATCCGCGCGCCAGGGGCAATTTAGTATTAGTAATCGCGACTCTAATACCCCTCACATTAAAAAGGTGAGGGTGGTCACCAGTGTAGAGTATTATTTAAGTGACTAAATCGCTCTCACTAGGTGGGCAATGTGTGCTGTTGAACGTTGCAGATAAGCTGCACTAAGTAAAATACCGGTTTCGTTAATGTTTGCGCCTTTTAAAACATTTACTAATTGTTGTTTAGCGGTTGGGGTTTGTTTTTGTTCTATTTCCATAAGCGCTAATAAGGCTGAAAACTCATGCTTTACTGGCGTGCTAGGTTTATCAGCATAAGCAATATAACAGGCAACAGGAGTAAGGCCGTTAGCATTAGTTTGTGCTAAGGCTTTTGCTAGCCCATCGTTAGATTCGAATAACATTAATGAGCGTACGTAGTTAAAAGGCAGCTTGTGAGCATGGGCGTGTTTAAATACACTGTGCAGCACATTATTTCCCCGGCTGTCTTGTGCTAAAAAGCCGTTATTTTCTTTTAATGCCGGTGTAAAAAACGTTAATGCATCAGTCGTTGTTAATTGGTTTATAAAAGGTGCTGGTAAGGTGTTGGTTGTTAAAATACGTGTTGCCACATTTTGCATAAAATCGTATTTGATACTCATTCGCAAAGCACTTTCGTAAAGGTGGTTTAGCTGCAATGTTTGTTGCGCAGGGGTTAACTGTTTAAAGTCGTTATCAAGCTCGTCTAGCTGATGCTTGGCAATGCGCGCATTAAGTAACTGTATGCTTAAGTCCATTCTTAACTCTACCTTTGAGCGTTTTTATTACTATAAAACAAAAAAGGCCGCATCAGCGACCTTTTTCTATTTATAACCAAGTATTAAGCTTTTTTACTTGCTACCCACTCGTTTACAAAGTTCTCTAGTACGTTAAGTGGTACAGGGCCATTTTTAAGTATAACGTCGTGGAACTGACGAATATCGAACTTATCGCCTAGTTGCTTTTTAGCATCTTCACGCAGCTCTAAAATCTTAAGCATACCCACTTTGTAAGCCGTTGCTTGCGATGGCATTACAATGTGACGCTCAACCATTTTAACACCGTCAGATGTGGCGTTAGGCGTATTATTTACGTAGTAATCAATACCTTCTTGGCGAGTCCATTTCATTGCATGAATACCGGTATCAACTACTAAGCGACACGCACGCCATAATTCCATCGAAAGGCGACCAAAGTCTGAGTAAGGGTCTGAGTATAGGCCCATTTCTTTAGGAATGTACTCTGAGTATAAACCCCAACCTTCAATGTATGCTGTGTAGCCACCAAACTTACGGAACTTAGGTACACCTTCAAGCTCTTGTGAAATAGCAATTTGCATATGGTGACCCGGAATACCCTCATGGTACGCTAATGCTTCCATTTGGTACGTTGGCATTGCTTCCATGTCGTAAAGGTTTGCGTAGTAAATACCAGGGCGTGAGCCATCTGGCGCAGGTTGTTGGTAAAATGCTTTACCCGCTGCTTTTTCGCGGAATGCTTCAACGGCTTTAACTTTAAGGTCAGCCTTTGGTTTAACAATAAATAACTCATCTAGGCGAGTTTTCATGGTGTTGATTAGACCCGTGGCTTCATCTAGATAACGCTGCTTACCTTCCTCGTCATTGGCGTAATAAAATTGTTTATCCGTTTTCATAAACTGCATAAACGCTTTTAAATCACCTTTAAAGCCTACTTTGTCTTTAATTTCACGCATTTCATCATGAATGCGTTTTACTTCAGCAAGGCCAATAGCATGAATTTCTTTAGCGGTTAAGTCAGTTGTGGTGGTGCGCTTAAGTGCGTTATTGTAAAACGTTTCACCGTCAGGCAGTTTCCATGCGCCATCGCGGTTATCAGCGCGTTTTTCTAGCTGTGCTAAGTAATTAATTAACTTAGAGTAAGAAGGCTTTACGGCTGATTTTAATGCATCAGTTGCATCGCTGATTAAGGCATCTTTTTCATCTTGGCTAATTTCAAGGGCGCTTACTTTACGTTTAAAGTCGGCTAATAGTGTTGAGTCTTCGCCTTTATCAAACGGCGCACCATGAATGATGTTTTTGCTCGAATCTATCACATGTGGGAACACAAATTTAGGCGCGATAATACCTTTATCAGCACGGGTTTCTAAATCAGTAATAAGCTGATCAAATACTGCAGGTACGCCGTTTAAACGTGCAATGTAATCTTTAGCTTCTTTAACGTTACTAATTGAGTGCTGGTTAATTAAAAACGCAGGCACCATAGAGTGCGTACCAAACATTTGGTTAACTGGGTAGTTATGGTAACGCCATTTAAAATCAGCAATCGAGCTTTCTAGGTCTTGTTTTTTTAAGTCGTAACTTACTTTAGTGGCATCATCGAGTAGGTCGCGATTAATGGCTTTTAGCTCAACTAAATCGGCTTTTGCTTGTGCTAAGTCTTTTAGTTTGCGCTCTTCGCTGCCGTCATCCCATTTATCGTAGTCTTTTTTAATACCCATGTAAGTTTGGTAAACCGGGCTGCTCATTACATCGCGGTTAAAGGTATCTTCAAAAAACGCATTCGCTTTGTCTATTTCGCTTTGCACAGGTTGTACTTGCACTGCAGGCGCTGGCATTGTTTGTTGTGGTGCCTGCTGGCAGCCGGCTAAAATAGCAACGCTCACGGCAGCTGCAATAAAGGTAAGTTTACGCATTGTTTTCCCTTTGTTGTTAGAAACCCATTAGGGTGTATTATATTTATTTGCTTGTATTTTATGTTTATCGCGCGTGGTCAAAAACCACTACACAAACAATTCTAGCAGGTCATTTAAAAAACGATGGCCTTTAAGGCTTACTTGCCAGTGGCCGTTTTCTTGTATTAACAAGCCTGCATTTATTGCTTTAGTTAAAGCCGCTTGCTGGCTTTGTAGCGGCTGACTAGTCAGCGCACTGAAATCTTCAACTGGGCAAGGCTCTACTAAGCGAAAACGATTCATAAAAAATTCAAAGGCTAAATCGTCTTGTTCTACTTGCCAATTTTTGTACATATATGGTTTTAACATATCCATATAACCACGTGGGTGTTTAACCTTTTCGGTGCGTGTGATTACACCGGTTTTTGCATCGGTCACCTTACCATGAGCGCCACAGCCAATACCGAGATAATCGCCAAAACGCCAATAATTCAAGTTATGTTGGCATTGAAAGCCAGGCTTTGCATAACCGGATATTTCGTATTGAATATAACCTGCTTGGGCAAGGAGTGCTTGGCCTTGCTCTTGAATATCCCATAAGGTTTCATCTTGTGGCAAAGTTGGCGGCTTGGATGCAAATTGAGTATTTGGCTCAATAGTAAGCTGATACCAAGATATATGTGGCGGATTTAAAGCAATAATCTTTTTTAAATCGCTTAGTGCATCGTCAAGGGTTTGCCCTGGTAGGCCATGCATTAAATCAAGATTAAAGCTATTTAATCCGGCTTGCTTAGCTTGCTTAGCTTGCTCTGCAGCGTAGTGCGCTTCGTCGGCACCATGAATACGGCCAAGTGCTTTTAACTTGTCGTTTTGCATGCTTTGCACGCCAATAGAAATCCGGTTAATGCCCGCTTTAACGTACTCTTTAAAGCGATTCGTTTCTACTGTACCTGGGTTCGCCTCAAGGGTTATTTCGCAGTTGTCGCTTAGGCCAATTAGGCCATCAACTTCGCTTAATAAGCGGGTATAAGCATCACCCGTTAATAAGCTTGGTGTACCGCCGCCAATAAAAATACTATGAATCTTACGCCCTTGCACCAAGTGCAAATCGGCTTTTAAGTCGTCAATTAAATGCTGAACATATTCAGCTTCAGGAATATCGCCTTTTTGCCCATGGCTATTAAAATCGCAATAGGGGCATTTTTGCACGCACCAAGGTACGTGTACATATAAGCTCAATGGTGGAAGGTTCACAGGCCGCCTTTGTTTTTAAGCTCTAATAGTAACTTTTTAAGTGCTTGGCCGCGGTGGCTCACTGCATTTTTTTGCGCTTTGGTGAGCTCGGCGCTGGTACAGTTTTGCTCAGCAACAAAAAATACCGGATCGTAACCAAACCCGCCTTCGCCATTTTGGGTTTGTGTAATTTCGCCCTCCCAACTTGCGCTGCAAATAAGTGGGGTAGGGTCATCGGCGTGGCGCATTAATACTAATACACACCAAAAACGCGCTTTACGATTAGGGTTGCTACCTAAATCATTAAGCAGTTTGTCTATGTTATCTTGATCGCTGGCGTTTTCACCGGCAAAACGCGCTGAGTACACCCCAGGTGCGCCATTTAAGCCATCTACCTCTAAGCCCGAGTCATCCGCAATGGCTGGCATACCGGTAATTTTAGCTGCATGGCGGGCTTTAATTATCGCGTTCTCTACAAAGGTGGTGCCGGTTTCGGCCACTTCGCCTACATTAAAATCGCTTTGTGGAACGACGTTTATGTTAAGCGGGATGAGCATGTTTGCCAGCTCATTTACTTTACCTGGGTTGCCTGTGGCAAGCACTAATGTTTTGGTCATGATGTTAATCTACATAAAATTTTTGCTGAAATTGTAATTTTTGAAATTGATTACTTTGTTGTATTTCAATTTCAAAACGTAAAATTTCTTCGTTGGTGTAATTTACTTGGGCAAGGTAATAAATTGAGTCACCTTCTTGTACTTCTTTAAAAGTGAGGGTTTGTTTATTGCCAAGTAGGTTTTTTGCTGTGCCGCTTAGCTTCACAGTTTGCGCGGTTTTATCGCTGTTATTTTTTAGTACTGAAATATTAACAATCCCTTTATAACCACTACGTTCAAGGCCATAGGTTTTTGCTATTTGTGGCTGAATAAAAGTAGATGGGAAAGCAATGTAATGCACTTGCCAAGGCCCTAGCTCTTTGTATTGTGCACCTTGCATCTCTTCACTGTGGGCATTAAAAGCAAAGGCTAAAAAACTAATAAAGCAAAACTTAATTAAACGGTTCATTGTGGTGTCCTATATAAAAAAGAGGCCAAAGGGCCTCTTTTGCTTATAACAAAAATTTAGGCTAACAAGTCCATCAGCAGCATTTGTAAAAACTGAATACCAATAATTAGTACAAGCACTGATAAGTCTAAGCCACCCATTGGTGGAATAATTTTACGAAGTGGCTTGAGCATTGGCTCAGTAAGCTGATGGAAAACCGCTTCTATAGGGTTATAACCTTGACTTACCCAGCTTAAAATAGCGCGTATGATCAATACCCAAAATACTAAGTTTAAGCCTTCTTTTAATACGGTAATAAGCGCTTGTATAAACACAGGTTGTGCAGCCCATGCGCCATATATAACCAGCATTAAAGTACTAATTTTGGCTACAGCCACTATAAATGCCAGCAATAGAGAGGCTAAATCGAGCCCGCCTAGGCCAGGTATTATTTTACGCAATGGGTTGACCGCAAACGAGGTTGCTTTAACCACAAATTGGCTCATTGGGTTGTAAAAGTCGGCTTTTGCCCACTGTAGCCAAAAACGCAGTAGCACCACCATTAAAAACAAATCAAACAGGGTACTGATCAAAAATTGCATGGCATTCATAGTGTAACCTTCAATAAAAAGTAGTTTTAAAGTTCTTTTTCCATTTGCATCGCACGCGCTATACACGCATCCATTGCATCGCTCACTGTTTGCACTAGGCCTTCGCCTTTTAAATGCTCAACAGCTGCATGAGTCGTGCCGCCTTTAGAGGTTACATTAGCGCGTAATTGCGAAATGCTTATCTCTGGTTGGCTCAATGCCATTTCGGCTGCGCCAAGCGCTGTCTGCTGTACCAAGCGGCGTGCATCTTCATCGGTAAAACCAAGTGCTTTCGCTTTTTCTTCAATTGCTTCCATAAATAAGAAAAAGTAAGCGGGCGATGAGCCTGTTACGGCTATTATATCGTTGATTTGTGACTCTTGCTCAACCCACACAACAATACCTGTGCACTCAAATACCTGTTGTACAAAGTCGTGCTCTTCAGCTGTTTCATCTGCGCCAAATAAACCCGATACACCACGCCCAAGTAACGATGGGGTGTTTGGCATACAACGTACCATTTTAACGTTTTGGCCTAGCATTTCTCGCAGGCGCTTAACGGTTAAACCCGCCGCTACCGAAATAAACAGTTTATCACTAAAGTCGATACCCGAATCTTGGAACGATTTACATAAATCGCCCATCATTTGTGGTTTAACAGACAATACAATGACATCAGCATCGCGTAAGGCTTCGTTATTGTCGCTGGTGGTTTTCACCTTGAAATCGTCTGCTACCTTGGCAAGCTTTTCTTGGTTGCGGTTTGTTGCAATGATGTTGTTTGCATTAAAACCGTTTTTTACCATGCCACCAATAATGGCGTAGCTCATGTTACCTGTGCCTATAAATGCGATTGTTTTATCTGACATATGTCTGTTATCACCTTTTAAGTTCGCGTTCCAAAAATATCTGTGCCGATCCTCACCATGGTTGAGCCTGCGCTTATGGCGGCTTCAACATCATTACTCATCCCCATCGACAACGTATCTATATGAGGATATTGGGCCTTTAGTTTATCAAAGCAAGCGTGTAATTGCTCAAAAGATTGACTTTGTTCACTCGGATCGTCGCTTTTAGCTGGAATAGCCATTAAACCGCGTAAAGTAAGCTGTTCACATTGGTCAATAAACTCAGCCAGCTCGGGTATTTGCTCAATGCTACAGCCCGACTTTGCCTCCTCTGCGCTTATATTTACCTGAATAAGCACGTTTAAAGGGGCTTTATCAGCGGGGCGTTGAGTGTTTAATCGCTTAGCTATTTTTATTCTATCTACGCTTTGTACCCAGTCAAAATTAGCGGCAACAAGGGCGCTTTTATTTGATTGAATTGGGCCAATGAAATGCCAAATGATGTCGCTAAATGTGTGTAGTTGAGCTATTTTATCTACAGCCTCTTGAACATAAGACTCGCCAAATTGGCGTTGGCCGTGCTCGTAAGCAGCAATAATATCGTCGCATGGTTTTGTTTTTGATACTGCTAGTAGGGTAATTTCATTACTACTACGTTTAGCATTTTTGGCCGCGCTGGCAATTCTAGCGTAGGCGGATGTGAGTCGTTCTGCTATTGTAACCATATATTTATCAGTTAGTTGTGGAGTCATAAATGGATATTACCGAATTATTAGCGTTTAGTGTGCAACACAAAGCATCTGATTTACACTTATCGTCAGGTGTTTCACCTATGATACGCGTAGATGGTGATGTTCGCCGCATTAATATACCTGCACTTGCAGACAAAGACGTAAACAGTCTTGTTTACGACATTATGAACGATAATCAGCGCAAGGACTACGAACAAAACCTAGAAGTGGATTTTTCGTTTGAAGTGCCTAACCTTGCGCGTTTTCGTGTTAACGCATTTAACTCAAACCGCGGCCCTGCAGCGGTGTTTCGTACCATCCCTAGCGATGTACTGACGCTTGAGGATTTAGGTGCGCCAGATATTTTTAAAACAATATCAGATAACCCTCGTGGTTTAGTATTGGTTACCGGCCCAACGGGTTCAGGTAAATCAACAACCCTTGCGGCTATGGTCGATTATATAAATCAAACAAAACATCACCATATCCTCACCATTGAAGATCCTATCGAATTTGTACACGATAATAAACTTAGCCTTATAAACCAACGTGAAGTGCACCGTGATACGCACAGCTTTTCTAATGCATTGCGCAGCGCGCTGCGTGAAGACCCCGATGTAATACTTGTCGGTGAGCTACGTGACTTAGAAACCATTCGCCTTGCGATGACCGCCGCTGAAACCGGTCACTTAGTGTTTGGCACGCTACACACCACCTCGGCACCAAAAACCATTGACCGTATTATTGATGTATTCCCAGGTGAAGAAAAAGACATGGTGCGCTCAATGCTTTCTGAGTCGTTACGTGCCGTTATTTCGCAAACACTACTTAAAAAAATTGGCGGTGGGCGAGTGGCTGCTCACGAAATTATGATTGGTGTGCCGGCGATTCGTAACCTAATTCGTGAAGATAAAATTGCACAAATGTATTCGTCTATTCAAACGGGTGCATCACACGGCATGCAAACTATGGATCAATGTTTAAATAATTTAGTTAATCACGGTATTGTGACTACTGCAGCCGCGAAAGAAAAAGCCCAAGACAAAACACAGTTTGGTGGCTAAGGACTTACTATGAATTTATCTTTAAATCACTTTTTACAAATTATGATCGAGAAAAAAGGCTCTGATCTTTTTGTATCTAGTCAGTTACCTGTTAGCGCAAAAATTAATGGTGAGCTTATCGCTCTTAGTGACGATAAGTTGAGTGATGAGCAATCGCTCGCGCTAGTAGAGTCAGCAATGAGTGATAAACAAAAAAATGAGTTTCACTCAACTAAAGAGTGTAATTTTGCAATAGCCACAGACGAAGGGCGTTTTCGTATATCGGCTTTTTGGCAGCGTGATAGAGCGGGCATGGTTATTCGCCGTATTGTAACGCAAATACCTGATGTAAGTGATTTAGGCCTGCCCTCAACACTTACCGATGTAATTATGGCTAAGCGCGGATTAGTGCTGTTTGTGGGGGGAACTGGCACGGGTAAATCAACCTCATTGGCTGCTTTAATTGGCTACAGAAACCGCAACCAACGCGGCCATATACTCACTATTGAAGACCCAATTGAGTTTGTACACGAGCACCGTAAAAGTATTATTACTCAGCGCGAAGTAGGGCTTGATACCGACAGCTTTGAATCGGCACTTAAAAGCTCTTTACGCCAAGCTCCCGATGTTATTTTAATTGGTGAAATACGCTCACAAGAGACCATGGAATACGCACTGAGCTTTGCCGAGACGGGCCACTTATGTGTGGCTACACTGCATGCTAATAATGCCAACCAAGCCATTGACCGTATTATGCACTTAGTCCCTAAAGAAAAGCACGACAAGCTCAAGTACGACTTAGCGCTAAATTTACGCGCCATTGTTGCTCAGCAGCTTATTCCAACCTCTGATGGGGAAGGGCGAGTTGCCGCGATTGAAATATTATTAAACTCACCCATGGTGGCAGAGCTAATTAAAAATGGGGATATTGGTGGCATTAAAGAGGCTATGTCTAAGTCTAAAGAAATGGGTATGCAAACCTTTGACCAAGCCTTATTTGAGCTATATAAACAGCAACGTATTAATTACGCCGATGCGCTGCATCATGCTGATTCGCCAAACGATTTACGCTTAATGATTAAGCTGCGCAATAACGAGCAACAAGGCGCAGGCTTTTTACAAGGTGTAACCATTGATGGACTCGATGATAAAAACGGTAATTAACCTACAGTATGTGTAGGTAAGTTACTCATTTTTAATTATTTAATGCATAAAAAAGCGCCTATTGGCGCTTTTTGTTTTAAGGAAGTTATTCACCATAACTGGCTTCAAAAAAGCTTTCTAAAATAATCACTGCCGACATATTATCGACATTTCCTTTACCTAAATTTTTATAGCCGCCGTGCTCAAATAAACGGGCTTTTGCATCGGCGGTTGTGAGTCGCTCATCTTGTGTATGCACCGGTATGCCGTAATGGTTGTGCAAGCGGTTAGCAAACTTTTTAGCCTTAAAGGTTACCTCTTGCGAGGTGCCATCCATATTAAGTGGCAAGCCCACCACCATTAAGTCGGGTTGCCACTCTTTAACTTGAACTGCAATATGCTCCCAGTTAGGAATACCATCTTGGGCTTTTACAGCCTTGAGGCTAGAGGCGCTGCCAGTGAGTTCTTGCCCTATAGCAATACCAATACTTTTTGTGCCAAAGTCGAAACCCATTACGGTACGTTGGCCTTGAGGTTTAAGGTTCTTTTTAGTCATTATGGTTCTTTAAGCGTGTCCAGCTTCACTGCAAAGCTGGCTGACATCAAAGCCCAGCATTGAAACTGCTTTTTCCCAGCGTTTTTCAACCGGCGTATCAAAAATGATCTTCGGATCGGCTTTAATGATCAACCAACTGTTATCTAAAAGCTCTTGCTCAAGTTGTCCTTGCTCCCATCCCGAATAACCAAGCGTAATAATAAATTGCTCAGGTGCGTGGGCGGTGGTCAGGTTGGCAAGTACATCTTTTGATGTGGTGATCATTATATCACTGCTGAGCTTTTGGCTTGCAGAATAACCAGGCTGAGGTGAATGAAGTACAAAACCCCGGTCGGTTTTAACCGGACCACCTGCAAACACAGAGACTTGCGCAGCTTGTTGAGTTTTGTCGTTGTCTATTTCTATTTTATCTAAAAGCTCACCAACGGTTACATCAATAGGCTGGTTGATCACCAATCCCATAGCCCCATCTTCATTGTGCTCACAAATATAGGTAACGGCACGTTTAAAAAAAGGGTCTTGCATCGACGGCATAGCGATTAAAAAATGATTTTCTAATGATTGCATAGATTTCACCCTTTTAGTTTATGAATACTTATTGAACTTTGAGTATGGCATAGATATATATGTAGCGTATAAAAAGTCCATTAATTGTATGAAATACTTAAATTAATGGACTTTTAAATGGTATTTATTTAGCTAGCTTACGCTCAATGGCGTCAAACAAAATACCGGTAATAGATATATCGTAAGCGGCTTCAATTTCACGTACACAGGTTGGTGCAGTTACGTTAATTTCGGTGAGCTTGTCGCCAATAATATCTAAGCCTACAAACACTAGCCCTTTTTCTTTAAGTGTAGGGGCAACTGCTTGCGCTATTTTAAGATCTGACTCGCTAAGTGGGCGGGCTTCACCACGACCACCTGCCGCCAAATTACCGCGGGTTTCACCATTTTGTGGAATACGCGCTAAACAATACGGAATTACTTCACCATCAACAACCAATACGCGTTTGTCGCCTTGTTTGATCTCTGGAATGTAATTTTGCACCATAGCAAAGCGGCTACCGTGCTCAGTGAGCGTTTCACAAATAACACCAATGTTTGCATCATCTTCTTTGATACGAAAAATAGACGCGCCGCCCATGCCATCAAGTGGTTTTAAAATAATGTCTTTATGCTCAGCTAAAAATGCGCGTATTTGCGCTTGGCTACGTGTTACTAATGTATCGGGCGTATGCTCGCTAAACCACGCTGTAAATAGCTTTTCGTTAGCATCGCGCAGGCTTTGTGGCTTATTAATAATTAACGTACCTTCTTGCTCTGCACGTTCTAATATATACGTTGCGTAAATGTACTCTGTATCGAACGGGGGATCTTTACGCATTAAGATAACGTCAAGGTCGGCAAGTGCTATTGTGGTTTTCTCTTCAAGTTCGTACCACTTTTGCGTGTTATTAAATACCTGTGCTTTTGCTGCGGTTGCATACGACTTACCTTGGCGAAGTGATAAATCATCCATCTCCATGTAATAAATTTCATAGCCACGTTCTTGCGCTTGCATCATCATTGCAAAACCGGTGTCTTTTTTGATGTTAAATCCACTAATAGGATCAGAAATAATACCTAACTTTATCGCCATGCGCTGTGCCTTAATCTAATTATAATTACTACTAGAGTGTTAATAGTTTTAATATGAGGGTGCCATTGAGCTATTTCAATTAGCTAAATCGCCAAATTGTAACTGTAATGCACTTAAGACCGTTAAAGCGGCTGTTTCTGTTCGTAAAACACGTGGCCCTAAACGAATATCAACAAATTCTTGCTGTTTAGTTTGCGCCATTTCTTCGTCAGTGAAGCCCCCTTCAGGGCCTACTAAAAAGCGTACACCGGCGCTTGGAACGGTTATTGTTTTAATACTGTGCTCGGCTCGCGGATGCAAGGTGAGCTTAATTTCGTCTGTATGTTGCTCAAGCCATTGCTTTAAATCAACCGGTGGATGAACAACTGGCACATAGTTACGTCCCGATTGTTCAGCGGCTGAAATTGCAATTTTTTGCCATTGTTGGTGTTTTTTTTCTAACCGGTCGCCACTGAGTTTAACGCCACAGCGCTGACTAAAAATAGGGGTGATTTCGTTAATACCTAACTCAACAGATTTCTGAATGGTAAAGTCCATTTTGTCGCCGCGTGATACGCATTGGCCTAAATGAATGTTAAGCTCAGATTCGACATTATGCTCATCAAAACGTAGTGGCATAACAACAACTGACTTTTTAGTGACCTCTATAATTTCACTGAAGTATTCACCGCCTTCACCATTAAAAATAGACACATGTTCGCCTACTTTCATGCGCAATACGCGGCCAATATGGCCCGCTGCATCATCGTTTAAAGAAACCGGGGTGTTTAAGGCAATACTCGATGCCTGATAAATATGAGGTACTCGCATGGGAATCACTTATTGTATAGCGTAAAGGTGTATATCGCTATGGTAAGTAAGCAGGGCGTTGTACGCAATTATTTATTTGAGTGTCTTGGCAAGTGCGACTAAATCTTTGGGTGTTTCAGCAATATCTGTGTCGCACGATAAGTGATTTTTAAAGCCTTCGTCAGTAATACGATCGAATGTATAGCCGCTATCATCAGCACTGACTACATAGCGTTTTTCATGTAGAGAATTATAAATAAAACGTTGTTTTTCGTCGGCTAGCAGGTAGTCGGTGTTATTAAATAACACCCCCTGTATATCGTGATGCTCATGCAGGTAAGTGGCCAACTCAGATACGCTAATTTCGTTTTCTAAATCGCAATAACAGTAATCTTTAATAAGCTCGTCAAACATCATTTTAACCAGCTTACGGGTGTTACTGCCTGCAACTATTAAGGTGCTGGGTGTATTGGGTGTGGCGTGCTTAAAATAATATTCAGCAAATGTGCGACTAAATTCGTTGTCTATATCAATTAACAAATAGTTAGTTACTTCAAATGACATAGGGCCCCGTTGCTTTATGCAAATGTGTTGTGCCAGTTAACTAAATACGGGGCGCTTGGCGACTTATTTAATAGCGTGGCGTTAAAGTGAAAACATGCTAATAAGTAAATAGCCTATAGCACAAAAAACAGCAAACTCAATGCATGCTATGCCTATATTGTCTTGATGGTCTACCTCTAAAGCAGTATCAATATTGGGCAATGAAATTGCTTTTATTACAAAACTTAAACAATATAATAACACCCACATTACACCGCAATGCATTACCAGTGTAAATATATTTTCGACCATTTTTCCATTTTGAAAGGCAGCACTTGATAGCCCTGCGTAAACAGCGAGTGCTAAACCTATTGATTTTCCTGCATATCTAATGCCTATAGAGGTGTTTTCTAAATTAAAGTTGCTTTGCAGCGAGGCACCTTGGTTTGCTTTAGCAAAGCGGTATTCACGTATCTTACTATCTAGTGCAAACATCCCTTGTAACGTAAAAAAGCTTACAAATGCAATGAGTAAGTTGCTAAACCCTTGTGCATGGGTCCATGTATAAAGTCCCAGTGCAATAATGCAGTTGGCTAGTAACATGCCAGAATCCACCATTGCGGCACATACATTTTGCTTTAGTATGGCTTCTTCTTCATTAAATCTGTGCAAAATCCATTTTCTGTGAATTAAATGACCAGCTTTAATAAATGTAAATAACAGAACAATTAAAACAATCACTTTTAAGGGATTATGTTGTGCTGCGCTCATACTAATTTCATCAAATAAAAATGCCATGGTGGCAATAACCACGGTAATCTCTGAAGCGAAGCTAATACCCATGGCAAAGTTATCATGCTGCGCTAGCTCATCTTTAAGTGCTTGTTTTGCTTTTACTTGAGCAACAATTCTCAGGCTAAAAATCGTAATGCATATAACCGCAAAACTAATAGCAATCGCAATTAAACTGGTGTTAGATAATGATAAATATGACATGCTGATCCTAAGTAGAGATAACCTTTCTTGGTTTTAGTTATTCTAGTATGGTTAGTAAATATATAAAAGAGAGGATTGATGAGTAATAAAATGCAACTTCCTATTCAATTACAGAAACTTGGCTCAGCCCGCTTTGCACAGCTCTATCCGCAGCAACCTATACAAGAAGAAGTTGTAAAATTATGTGCTCTGAGCGACTTTGCTTTTCGTAGTTTAGAGTCGCAACCTCAATTAAAAGACTGGTTAATAAACCCAGACGAGCAATTTAGCCGAGACGTTCCCGCGCCATTCGACGGCCTTGATCTGCTACAGATAGATGAAAACCAGTGTAATAAAATTTTGCGCCAGTACCGAGAAAAATACTGGCTAAAAGTTGCCTACCTCGATTTATGCTGCGATAACCCAATTAGTGACAGTATTAAATACATAAGCCTATTGGCTGATATGTTGATTAGTAGCGCCAATAGGTGGGCGCATGCACAAACTGCAAAAACAGCAGGTGAGCCTCTCGATGAGCAAGGTAACCCTTTGCCCTTAATGGTTTTAGGCATGGGTAAATTGGGCGGTCACGAACTTAATTACTCATCGGATATAGATTTAATTTTTGCCTATCCGCGCAATGTACCTACTCAAGGTGGGCGTAAACCTGTTGAAGCGCAAGTGTTCTACACAAAGGTAGCGCAAAAACTGATTAATGCACTTAACCAAGTCACTGGTGATGGCCAAGTATTTAGGGTTGATATGCGCTTGCGTCCATTTGGCGAAAGTGGGCCTTTAGTGATGAGCTTTCACGCTATAGAAGATTACTACCAAGAGCAAGGCCGCGATTGGGAACGCTACGCCATGTTAAAAGGGCGCTTAATAGGCACACCTAATCAGTATTGGGATGAATTTATACAGCTTTTAAAGCCCTTTGTTTATCGCCGTTATATAGATTTTTCGGTGATTGAATCGCTGAGAAAAATGAAGCTAATGATAGCTCAAGAGGTGCGACGTAAACGCCTGACTAATAATATAAAGTTAGGAGCAGGGGGTATTCGTGAGGTTGAATTTATTGTCCAGGCTTTGCAAATGGTGCGCGGTGGGCGAGAGGCAAACTTACAAACTCAATCGCTACTGTATGCCCTAGAGCAGTTAATTCTAAACCAAGCGATGGATGAACAAGAAGCAAATGAGTTAAAGCATAACTACTTGCACTTACGTAAGGTTGAGCAATATTTACAAATGTTTGACGATCAACAAACACAAACCCTGCCAGATGATGAGCTCAATCAAGCGCGGCTAAATTATTTGCTCGAATCTGAAAGCTTTAATCATACTATGTCGCACATTGAGCAGGTTATGACTAAAATTCACGATGAATTTTTACTGGTGATAGGGGAGGAAACGGTCCCTCTTGATACCTGCGAAGGTGCGTTTATAAGTGCGTGGGATCATGGTGATGTGAGCTTTTTAAACGATATAAAAGAGCAATGGCAAGTGCCTCTTCATGACTTTAAACAACGTTTAAGTAAGGTAAATATAGGTAATCGTGGGCGTGATATTCTCGATAAGCTCATGCCCTTATTACTTAAACAGCTGAGCGATTTTAATGCCAGCGGTGAAACATTTACCATGGTATGCCGAATTTTAAATAAAATTGTATCGCGTACAGCTTACCTTGAATTACTGTACGAAAACCAAGGCGCGCTTAAACAGTTAGTATTATTGTGCTGCCACAGTAAGTGGATAGGGGAGCATATTTCTCGTTATCCCATTTTGCTTGATGAGCTAATAGACCCTGCTGCGCTTTACAAACCTACGCCGTTGAGCGCCTATAAAGATGAAATACGCCAATACTTTTTACGTATAGAGCACGACGACCTAGAGCTGCAAATGGAAGCGCTTAGGCAGTTTAAGCAAACACATCAATTACGTATTGCGGCTGCAGATGCAACCGGTGTGATTGATGTTATGAAAGTAAGCGATCACTTAACTGCACTTGCAGAAGCAGTGGTAGACCAAGCAGTTAATATAGCGTGGTATAACACGGTTAAGCGTTTTGGTATGCCGCCAAATACAGATGACGAGCATAAAGGGTTTGCGGTTATTGCGTACGGTAAAACAGGCGGTTTTGAGGTCGGCTACGACTCTGATTTAGATCTTGTATTTGTTCATAATCACGACGGTAATAGCAGTACCAATGGCGATAAATCGATTACTTCACGCCAGTTTTATTTAAAACTTGCGCAGCGCTTAATGCATTTATTTAATACCCGCACTGCCTCGGGGATATTGTATGAACTTGATACGCGCTTGCGCCCTGAAGGTGCTTCTGGTTTATTGGCTATTAACTTAGAAAGCTTTAATCATTATCAGCAAACCCAAGCGTGGACGTGGGAGCATCAAGCGCTTGTGCGCGCCCGCATAATATTAGGTCAAGATGAGCTAAGAGCGCGTTTTGCTCAAATTCGTAAAGAGATATTATGTGCCCCGCGCGATGTAGATATACTTAAGCAAGATGTGCTTAAAATGCGCGAAAAAATGCGGAACCACTTAGCGAAGGGAAACGCAGAGCAATTTGATTTAAAACAAGATGTAGGCGCCATGACCGACATTGAATTTATAACTCAATATTTAGTGCTTAAAAACGCCCCTCAGTTTAGCCAGTTAACGGAATTTTCTGATAACGTGAGAATACTCACAGACGCTGCTGCGATTGGGTGTATCACTAAAGCGCAAAAGCAGCAGTTGATTCAAGCGTATATTGATTATCGCTCGCGTTACCACGTATTAAGCCTAAACCAGCAAGGTCGCTTGGTGTCACGTAAAGATTACCAAAGGGATATTGAAAGCGTATCGGCATGCTGGAATACAATATTTGAACTAGGGCGTGTTGATCTTTGCGGATTGAAATTTGTTCAATCTAGGGACGATTAAATCGCGGCGCGAGGTTTGTAACCTAGTGGGCTCGATAACTGCTCCTGCGTTATTCTAATGACTTACATCCATGTAAGAATAA
>NZ_LKDU01000043.1:0-19858 GCF_001401855.1 Pseudoalteromonas sp. P1-7a
CCTCTGTGGGCACCACGACATCACAAGGCTCCAAATACGAGAAAGCCTTTACAGCAATGTGATGGGTTTTTACGTCTGAAGGAAAGTAATATTCAGCATTTTCTTCTCTAAAGCGTAGCGTCTCCTAAGCGGAGCGCCTCTTTGTGAATAGTATTTTGGCTATCAAATTCATTGACCGGTGTTATTTCAGCATCTGTTATGTGGCTCTCCACTGCTGTGGGCACTACGACATCGCCTGGCGCCAAATACAAGAAAGCCCGGCTTGCAATAGTTGGGTTTTTTTACGTCTGAAGAAAAGTTATATCCAGTATTTCCTTCTCTAAAGCGTAGCCCCTTTGTGTAAGGGTTGGTATCAATTATTTTAAGGGTATGGAAGTGTCGCTATTTGCTTTTAAAGACTCTAATTTATAACAACTAAATAGTGAGTTTTTACTGACATTGATTCTTTTTTAAGCTTCAAAATAGATTACTCCATTAAGCGAATTGGTATTACAGTACACGCAAGTCTCTTAACTTAACTAATCTAGTAAGATGTATAAAAATAATAACTTATAGTTCAGACTATTTTGATCCACTCTCATTAAGTTTGACTATAGTTATACCTCATAATAATTATTCTGCAGAATTATAAAATGTCGTTACTTTTTAATATTCAGCGCTTTTTTATATAGGTTGCTGAATGTCTATGCGAAATAAAATATTTCAGATATTCGTTTTAATCGTGGGCCTACATCATTTACCAGCTAAATCGGATGAGTTTGATTTTTCGGGCTACGCGCGTGTTATTGGTGGTTACTTAGATGAAAGAGATGTCGAATATAGAGGTTACGACGACACTCTTAACTTTTCACCATCAAGCTTAATAGGTCTTCAAGCTGAGTATCAGTTTAATAAAAACTGGTCAGTGACAGCACAAGGGGTACTTAGATCCGATAGTACAACGGTATCTGGTGAGAGTGGACTTGAATGGCTGTATTTGACTTATACACCGACAACCAATTTGCAGATAAAAGTCGGTAAGCTGCGTACCCCATTTTTTACAATGAGCGACTTCTCTGATGTAGGGTTTGCCTACCCATGGATCAATCCGCCACAACAAGTTTACGACACGTATTTATTTAAAACATTTAATGGTATTGATGCTATTTACAAATTTGGCTCAGATGACTTTGATATCAGCATTGAAGGGTACTATGGCGAAGAGTCGGGAAGTATTGGTATAGGCCCTTTTAAAACAGGCTTTGAGGTAGATAATTTAGTGGGTGTTATAGGGAAGTTGAACATTGAAAATATAGAGTTTAGAGCTTCAAGGTATAACGGTAATATAGCGCTAGATCTTAAATCGATTAACCAATTACAAGATACTTTAGAGAATTTTAATTTTAGCCTAAGTGCAGCGTCACTGACGACACAGGGCAGTGCACATGCAGATCAGCTTGGTGTTATTTATGATAATTTAGATTATTTTTTTAGAGGTGAGTGGGTAAAGATTAAAACACAGCTGGATATAATTCCGATTATACAAAGCTATTACTTAACCGTAGGCTATAACGATGCACCTTTTACTTATCATTTGACCTTTGCAGATAGCGATGTAGAAATTAACGCTAATCAGAATGAGATCCCAGTAGGCGTTAGTGTAGAGTTAGATCAGCTGGCACAGGCCTATAACAGCGTATTTTCAGAATCGGCGCCCGACTCACTAAAAACATGGACACTCGGTATACGATGGGATGTATTACCTAATCTGGCGTTAAAAGCGGAGGTATCTGCTTTAGAGGGCGATGAGGTTAATAATTCTTTTTTTGTTATCCCTGAGGATACCAACTTTAATAGAAAAACGAATCTTTACCTTATCGGCTTAGATTGGGTATTTTGATGATGCACTCTAAGTTAACTTACGTGATTAAACACATAATTCTGGTGTTTATTTTTACTTGGTCATTATTGTGTATTAGCGTACAAGCCTACGCGGATAATAGCCATACATCTAAAGTGATCATTGTTGTTAATACGGCCAATAAAAGCTTGGCTTTGAGTAAGCAGCAAATTCGCCATATCTATATGGGCGGCGCGTTGAGTCGTCAATTTAAAGCAGTAAATTTACCTGCCGGAAACCCGTTACGAATCGACTTTAATACAAAGTTGGTTGGCTTAACCGAATCTAGGATTCAGGCTTATTGGGCTCAGATGAGATTTACAGGGCGTAGCAAGCCACCTATCGAATTTAGCTCGGCTAAAGAAATTATTGCGTACTTGTTGAAAGAAGAAAATGCAGTTGCTTATTTACCTGCTGATACAAAAATTCCTGACGAGCTAACCGTTGTAACGCTAACGCCCTAGTAGCGCTGACTTATTTTAAAGTTAGCGCTTTAAATGCCTCTTTTGCTTGGGCTTTAGCTGCTGGTATGTGGGATAGGGCTACAGGCTTTGCAAAATAATATCCTTGCATTTCATCACTGCCATTTTTAATTAGGTAGTTAGCCTGGCTGGCTGTTTCTATACCCTCACTGCATATTTTTAAACCTAGGCGTTTACTTAAATCGAGTATGGCCTTTAATACCGCCGCATCCTTTTCTGAACTATCAAATTGATTAACAAACATACGGTCAATTTTGATGGTATCGATATCTATTTTTGTAAGGTAGCTTAGCGATGAGTACCCCGTTCCAAAATCATCAAGGGCTATAGAGCCGCCCATTTTTTTTATTTGGTTAAAGAATTGATTGGAGTTTTCAAAATTATCGAGATAGCTTGATTCGGTAATTTCAAACTGGATATTTGCAATGTCGACGTTGTATTTAACCAACTTATTTTTTACTATATTAATGAAGTGGTTATCTTTAAGATCATGGCTCGATAGGTTTAAAGAAACGCGTACATGGTTACCTATAGATTGCTTTAAAGTGGGTAAATCTTGAAATACCCTAGAGATAACCCACTGTGTGATTGCTTTTATTTTACCTGCTTGCTCTGCAATGGGTATAAACTCACCTGGTGAAATAAAGCCAAGCTCTTCACTTTGCCACCTAATAAGTGCTTCAAGGCCATTAGCCTCACCATTGGCGGCTATTTTTAACTGATACACAACTTCAAATTCATTTTGCGCAATTGCATGACTAATTAAATTAGCAACTTGAGCCATTCGCTTACTGTTTTCTAGCATCTTTTTATGAAAAACGGTGAACGATCCTTTCCCTTTTTCTTTTGAGGCATACATTGCGATGTCTGCATTACTAATTAATGTATTAATGTCAAACTCAGCTTCTTTAGCGTGGGCAATGCCAATACTTACCCCAGTGGGTATATCCCACTGATTAATAGTAAAAGGTGTTTGCATTGAGTTGATAATTTGCTCCGCAATATTAATAACGTCGGTGTAATTATTTATATTACGCAGCATTATTAAAAACTCATCCCCTCCTAAGCGAGCAATAACATCATTTTCGCGTAAGTGCTCTTTGATATTACTGGCTACCGCCTTTAAAAGTAGGTCGCCCGTTTCATGGCCAAGTGTATCGTTAACACCTTTAAAGCTATCTACGTCGAAAAACATGATTGCTAAATCTTGATGGTTGCTTTTACAGCGTGTTAATTCTTCTTTTAGTAAGGCCATAATGAACATACGATTTGGCAAACCAGTTAATATATCGAAGTTAGCTAAGTGCTCCATTGATTGTTTTTGCTTTAAAAGTTGTGCTGTGTTTTTTTGATTAGTAACCACTTGGGCGTTAATAGTGTTAAGTAAGTTATTAATATCTTTACCAAGTTGCGATACTTCATCGTTGCCCGAACCTTGGTATTGAAGTTGGTAGCTTCTTGTTTTTTCTACTTTTTGCGTGAACTTAGAAAGTTTTAATAGCGGGCTTAATAAATGTTGGTATATCCAAAAAGAGATGATGATGGTGATCACGATACTAAAAATAACGATAGGGGCCGCACTATAAAATAAGCTCGCTTTGCTTTCATTAAGGGGCTTATTAAAATCTTGAACAATTAATAAGTAGCCTATAGGGAACTGTTCCTCACCAATTGTTTTTAAGGCAACTAAGCCTTGGTTAGTAACACTGACTGTACGGGGCAAGCTTTGCGGTTTGATCCCCTGTAGCTGTGGAGTAAAATCCTCGTACTTTAAGTAATTAGGGTGCACGTAAGACTGTATTAGCCGCCAATTGCTATCAAAGACATTTACAAATTTTATGTGCTCGTACCTATCTAACCCCAAAAGCTCAGTTGTGATAGAAAATAAATCTATCTCTTGCGACATAACACGTAACAAATTATCTGAAATATTTGATGACATGGCATCGAGGTTTTCTTCAACTGATTGGCGGTATAAATCCTCGTGCTCATTAATTGCTAAATAAAAAACAAAACTAGCGCTTAGTACGATTAGACAAGTTGTAATAATAATAAATTTGTTACGAATACTATGAAACATTTAGCCAAATCCCTTCTTACTGCCGTGCTCTATTACTAAAAGAGTTATTACTTATTGGTGCTATCTATTAATAGAAGGCTTACGCGTAGCGCTGATGTTACTTACTAAATGTGTAAGTAAAAGAATGTGTTTAAATTCATGGAGTAACTATAGCTGGTTATTTTATTTTAGGCAGACTTACTTTGTTGCAATTTCATTCTTGGCTTAATAAGTGACCTGTGTAAGACTAATGCGGTTATTTATTAAATCAGGTGACATGAATGTCGAATATAAAAGCTTGGAAACTTATGAGCCTGTTTTGTTTGTTTGCAGTGCTTATGGGTTGTCAATCTAAAGAAGAACAACTACAACAAACAATTCAAGAGTCTATTAAAAAGGCAGATGTTGAGCTTGCACAGCTTGGTACTGCGCTTGATAATGGCACTATACGTAATGCTGTATTGCTTAAAGAATATGGCAAACTCCTTAAACAGCAACAGCCAGAACTGAGTCAGGTTGTTGATGTAATTACCCTTGATGCTACAAGGCAGGGTGCACTTTACAGTGGTTTAACACAACGACTTAAAGATATTAAAGGCACTTATTTAATTCCTCCCTACGAAGACACGCTACACAGTATTGATTTACTACGTGAGGCGGCTAAGCCTACGCTGTTTTCTGACGCGTTAACTGACCCGATTAATATGTTGGCGGATATGTCTAAGGGCAGCCTTGCGCGCGTCGGTGCTATTAGTCAAGAGGCAGAGGGCGCAGGCGAAGGTAATCAATTGGTGGGCAACCCTAATTACGGTAACTGGCAAACGAATAGTAATGGTATTAGCTTTTGGCAGTGGTATGGCATGTACCGTATTTTAGGCGATGTATTTGACCGTGTTGAATACGGACGTTGGAGCAGCCGCCGTAAATATAGCTATTACAACGATTACGGCCGCTATCGTTACTCAAGCCCTAAACAAATTAAAACGCAAAGTGCGTTAGAAACGCGTACGCGTCAATCGTACCAACGCCAAGGCAAGCAGTTTACTAGCCCTTATGCGAGCAAAAAATCGGGTGCCTCGGGTTTAAGCCGCAGTAGTTATACACCGCCTAAAAGCCGCAGTAGTTACTCGCGTTCGAGTAGTTATAGCAACAGCTCTGGATCGGTACGTAATAGCGGTAGCAGAACCTCTCGTGGCGTGAGCCGTGGTAAGTAAAGAATAAGTTGGAGTTAGAAATATGTACGAATTTAATGGAATAACTATGTGGTCGCTACAAGCTTTGGCGATTGATTTTGCAATTATAGTGTTGTTATTTGTAAGCCTAAAATACATTAAGGGCTGGGTTTCAAACCTTCATGCAAATGATGAAATAACAGAGCGCGATAACTTTGCTTTTGGTATTAGCTTTGCGGCAGGCTTAGTTGCACTTGCCATTGTATTAACGGGTGTGAGCAGTGGTGCTTTTGCTGCCTCTTTACAACAAGAAGCCCTGCAAATGCTAGGCTATGGTGTATTAGCCATTGTACTGATTAAATTAGGCCACTTTTTTCAAGATAAGGTTGCGCTTCGCAAAGTCAGCCTGCACGACGAAATTGTAAAAGGTAACGTAACGGCCTCTATTATCGACTTTGGTCATGTAGTAAGCGTGGCGATTGTGATTCGCTCTGCACTTTTATGGGTAGCAACAGAGGGTTGGCACGGGCTGCCTATCGTTATTGCGGCTTTTATTATTGGCAGTGTTGCACTACTGCTTGTAAGCCAATACCGCGTACAATTATTTAAGCGTACCAATAAAAGCGGTGATTGTTTACAACAAGCCATTATTGATGGCAATTTAGCGGTAGGTATACGCTACGCTGGCTTTTTAGTAGGCAGTGCCTTAGCTATTACTGCGGCATCAGGTATTGCACCGTATGCGGCCGATAACATTAATGCCAGCCTGCTTTATTGGGCTATTAGCGCGATTGTAAGTTTAGTGACATTCATCATTTTACATTTAATCACCATAAAAATAATTTTATCAGGTTGTGATATTTCAGATGAAGTAAACCGTCAGAAAAATGTAGGTGTAGGTGCTATTTCTGCTGCAGTGTCGTTTGCTGTCGGTATTACTATGGCAACCTTACTAGGCGCATAATCAGTGTCATCAACTACAACTAGCCCAAGTAAATCGCGTTTACTTGGGCACGATATTTTACTCATCACTGTTATGGCCGTACTCGCTGGGTGCGGCCTTATTTATGAATACTTACTTTCGCATTACGCAGGGCGTGTACTGGGCTCTGTAGAAAGTGCTATCTATGCCATGATTGGCACCATGATAGTTGCCATGGGCTTAGGCGCATTTTTAGCCCGTTGGTTTAAAGATGCTTTTACCGCCTTTGCTTGGCTGGAAAGTATTATTGCCCTGATTGGTATGGGCTGTATTTTGGCAATAGCCGGTGTAATTGCTGTAAGTTATTCTCTTCCTCATTTGTTTTCTAGTATTTTTAATTTACCGCCAGATATTGTGCTTAACGGCTATGTATTTCAAAAGCTGCAAGAGTGGTCACGCTTTTTACCTTATGTGTTTGGTTTAGTACTGGGTTTGTTTATTGGTATGGAAATACCGCTTATTGCGCGTATTCGCCAACATGTGTACGGGCGCTTTTTAGAAAACAATGCAGGCACCATTTATGGTGCCGATTATATTGGCGCCGGTATTGGTGCGGCTATTTGGGTAAGCATTATGCTGGCGATGCCTATAATGCAAGCTGCAGCGTGGACAGCACTTTTTAATATATTGGCAGGGCTCGCCTTTTTATGGCGCTACCATGCTCATGTGCGCTTTGCTAAGGCACTTTTAGTTTGCCATATAGTATTACTGGCACTGTTTGGGTTTATTTTAGTGATGGGAAGTAGCTGGATGAACAGCTTAAGTAATGTGCTTTACAAAGATAAAGTTATTTACTCACAAGCAACTAAATACCAGCATGTCGTATTAACTGAGCGCTTAAGCAAAAACCAGCCAGTGCCTATTACCGATTTATATTTAAATGGGCGCTTACAGTTCTCAAGTATTGATGAGCAAATATATCATTCAATGCTGGTGTATCCGGCCATGCTCGCATCAAACCGGCACGATAACGTATTAATTATTGGTGGTGGTGACGGGCTTGCCCTTAGAGATGTTTTAAAGTGGCCAGTGAACGAGGTAACGTTAATTGATTTAGATGCACAGCTGCTCAATTTATTTGGCCATAAAGACGGAGATTTTACACCGCCTGAGTCTATAAGTAAGCGATTATTAGCGCTAAATAATCGTTCAATGTTAGACCCGCGTGCAAATATTATTGTGGGCGATGCGTTTTTAGAGGTTGAAAAGTTGCTTGATCAAGGTAAGCAATTTGACACTATTTTAATTGATTTACCGGACCCAAATCACCCCGATTTAAACAAAATGTACAGCGACTATTTTTATAACCATGTACGTCAACTTTTGGCCCCCGATGGCGCAATGGCGGTGCAGTCAACCTCGCCTTATCATGCCAAAAAAGCATTTTTAAGTATTGCTAAAACGGTAAAAGCGGCTGGTTTTGATTATGTTGAGCAGTACCAGCAAAATATTCCTTCATTTGGACAGTGGGGGTGGACTATTGCCACTAAAATGGGTCAACCAGCCAGTGGGCGAATTAAAAATATAAGCGCTATGCCGGTGCCATCAAGGTGGGTAAGCAAAGAATATTTATTAGCCAGCTTTGTATTTCCTAACCAGTATTTTGAACAAGTTAAAAGTATTGAAGTCAATAGGTTAGGTTCGGGTCAGCTATATGATTACTACCGTAATGCGTGGCAAATAGAAAGCGAATTGTATAAAAATTAATAAAACATGGTTGACATATTATGTCGACCATGCGAATCTTAACTCAGACATAATATGTCAAACAGCAAAAAGGCAGAGACATGGAATTAAATGAACTTTCAATAAAATTAGCTTCTTTTGAAACCGAAGGCGCTAACTTTGAGTCTTTCTTGATTGCCAATCCTGGCGAGCAAGATGTTTTACAAGTCATAGTTGATGGAAACGATGAGCTTCCAATTTTTGTTACGCAAACACAAGAGCAGTTGTTATGTATTAGCTACTTGTTTGGCGAAGATGAAGTAAAAAGTGAATTACGCAACGAGTTAAACGAAACACTACTGCGTTTAAACGTGCCAATTCCACTGAGTGCATTTGCTAAAATCGATAACAAATACGCGATTTTTGGTGCACTGTCGGTAAATTCATCATTAGATGATATTACCCACGAACTAGTGACACTAGCAGACAACGCTATTGACGCACTAGAAGCCGTGACCTTGTATTTAAACGATTAGTAACTAGTTAGTGGAGTTAAGATTATGAGTATATTAAAAAAATTATTTACAGCAGTACGTGGCGGCGCGCGTGAAGCGGGCGAAGCAATTGTAGATGCAAACGGTATCCGTATTTTTGAACAAGAAATAGCAGATGCGCAAAATGCACTTAATCGTGCTAAAAAAAGCCTTACAGAAGTAATGGCTAAAGAAATGCAAACTAAGCGTAAAATTAGCGCGGTAGATGCCTCAATTGCTGAGCACGAAGCGTATGCAGGCCAAGCTCTTGAAAAAGGTAACGAAGCCTTAGCATTAGAAATTGCAGAAAAAATTGGTGATTTTGAAGCTGAAAAAGCAGAGCATGAGCAAGTCTTAGCAGGCTTTAGCAACCACATTGTAACGCTTAAGCAGCAAGTTAAAGACGCTGAAAAGTCGATTAAAGAAAACCAACGTCAGCTTACTATGGTTAAAACCACAGAAAGCGTACAGCAAGCAACAATGGCTGTTAACAGCACGCTTAATACTAATAGCTCGTCTATGACCTCGGCTCGCCAGTCGCTTGAGCGTATTAAACAGCGTCAGCAAGATCGTAGCGACCAGTTAGGCGCTGCAAAGCAACTTGAGTCAGATACAAATGGCGACGATTTAAAAGCGAAAATGGCTGAAGCCGGTATTGGCGATACAAGCCCAAAAAGTGCTGATATTTTAGCGCGCATTAAAGCCAAGCAAAACGGCTAATAGTTAGTACATTATTTACAAAAGGTAATTAAGCTTAGCTTAGCTTAGTTACCTTTTTTGCTTAAGGGATGTCTCATTATGTTTAATTTTTTCAAATCAAAAAAAGAGCCAGAACGTCAGCTTAACCATGCGAGTGAGCTTAAAAAAGGTGACATGTTTAGCGTTATAGACTCATTTGCATATCCGTCGTGGTTAAAAGGGCAAACGCTGCGTGTTATTGATATTCAAACTTATCAATATCAGCACAGTAGTGATACTGAGTTTGTGCTAGAGACGAACAGCGGACAGGTGGTATTTTTACAAATTGAGCAAGATGATGGTGAGCAGTGGGCTAATTTTTCAATCAAAATTCAGCGTGACGACGTAGAGCAAATATTTGGTCTAGACGAATTTGCGCGCATTTTTGATGAAGAGTCGTTAACCCATATACAGGTGCAAAATACGCCTGAGCAGTTTATGCAGTTTTTAGCTAAAAGCTATCAGCAAAGTGAGTCGCCATATGTGTGTTATTTCCATAACAAAGATTTTCGTGGTCAGTCATTGCCGCGTTATGAGCAAGAGGGTGGCGAACCTTGTGAAATGATTTGTTTAGCATCGCCGGACGAAGGGCACGGCTTAAATATTGAAATATGGGATGGCGGTGAGACCGAAGTGTCACTGACGCTAACACGCCCAATTACTGATATAGTCGACTTGTTTCCAGGAGATGCGAAGTGAGTGACGCTAAAGACAAGTGGTTACGTCAAGAGCAAGCTGTGCGTGCCACACAAATGGCATTTGATTTAAGCAGCGAAGTACAAAAGTCGATAAAAAAGCAGGCCATAGACCAAGAGCTTACGCCCTCAGATATGATCCGTAAAATTTTAGGCTTAGATGTAAAATCTAAAAAAACACGTCAGCGCCTATCGTTTAATTTAAACGATGATGAAATAGCCCAGTTAGCAACACGATTTAATGTTCAAAGTGATGATAAGCGAGCTGTAAAACAGCAAGTTGCTGAGCTTTTAATTGCCCACACAAAAAAAGCTAAATAGTGCATCAGCGCTTTGGGTTACTAACCACTTAATATAAGTGTGGGGCTCAATAAAAGCAGTGCTTTGCGTTCTTTGTACTAAGCCCTTACACTAAGGGCAACAACTATAAAGAAGTACTGCTTTGAATACTATACTGATTACTTACCTTATTATATTTGCTTTGTTTGGCACTGCCGCCAGCTATTTTGTGCGCTTTATTTATGCGTACTGGGTAAAAAAAGAAATGCCAATGAAGTACATTGTTAAAGCAGGAATTTGTGTGGTGTTGGTGGTGGTTATATCAGCGCTAATTCCGTTATTAAATTAACGCTTAATTTAAGGTTTAAATAGTGTATAGCTATTTTATATCAAACGCTTGGCATTGCTGATTAATACACAAGGTTTGCACTTCAAGCACGGGCGAGCAATCGGTTAAACCTTGCGCTTTATTTTGTGCTTTTTGTTGCTGTGTAATTTTATGGGCCACTTCTTCGGCGTGCTCTTGAGAGGTGTTAAGTGTTGAATACACAACATACTTACTTGGCCCACCACACGCGCGTGCACCTACTTCGAGTACCTTACATTGAAAGCTTGCGGTGCAACTATTATCACTAACAATGTTATTAAGGTCGTAGTTCAAGTCAGACAAATTCTGATCTTGTTCAGTACTTGATGATGTGCTCGCACAGCCGCTAAGTAATAGCATAGCGCTGGTGGCAACACTCACAATTGATAATTTAATTGCTGATGGCAAACAACTCATAACCTTGTCCTTAAAATACACTTACCGCTGAGCCTTCAAGTTTAACACATTTATTTTCAACACACTGCGTGCTTGGAGAAGTTAAATGCTGGCATGTGCTCATCATTTCATTTTGTGTGTTGTAGGCTTTTTCAAGCGTTGTTATTTGCTTTGCAAGCGAACTGACTTGCCCCTCTTTAGCTGCTTTTGTTGAATAAATAACATAAGCACTTGGTCCGCCGCAGGCTTTGCTTCCTATTGGCATAACTTTACATTGTGCCGAGGTATCGCACTGTGTATTGGCAATTAACGTATTAAGCTCGCTTTTTGCGGCTTTAATATCGTTAAGTGATACTTCTTTTAAAGCGGTTTTTATTGGTTGAGATGCATCAGTAGAGGGTGTGTGCTTGTTTTCACTATTGGTTTGTTGAGGTACTTCTTTATGCGGTACTTCTTTAAGCTCGTTCACCGAGTGAGTGGCTGCATCTTGCGATGTTGTTTCTAGGCATGCGGTTAAGCACAGTGGTAAAAGTAGGGCTAACAGTGGAGTACGCATAATAAACCTTGATAGTGATGAATTATTCATCACTATCATACACGGTGCATTTTTAACGGCAATAAAAACTATATTATCAAGTAATTAAAGCCGTTTTAGATTTACCTTTATAAACCGCCTTGAGTAAGTTTAGTGGGGTTAAGCAGCTTTTCTAATTCACCGCGTGAAAGGTCGGTTTCTTGCTCTGCCACATCAATGATGGGGCGGGCTTCTTTATACGCTTGCTTAGCTATTTTGGCTGCTTTTTCGTAACCGATCACCGGATTCAGCGCAGTCACTAAAATTGGATTTTTAGCCAGTGCTTTATCAATATTGGTTTGGTTTACTTTAAAACTTGCAATGGCTTTATCTGCCAATGCTTGTGCGCTATTAGCAAGTAGCTCAATGCTTTGTAAAATATTATGCGCAATAACCGGTAGCATGACGTTTAGCTCAAAATTACCCGCTTGGCCTGCTACAGTGATGGTTGCATCGTTACCTATAACTTGAGCGCTTACCATAGCTGCCGCTTCTGGGATCACTGGGTTAACTTTGCCAGGCATAATCGACGAGCCAGGTTGCAGTGCTTCAAGCTCTATTTCGCCAAGTCCAGCAAGTGGGCCCGAGTTCATCCAGCGTAAGTCATTAGCTATTTTCATTTGTGCTACGGCCAATACTTTTAGCTGACCTGAAAGCGCTACAATGGCATCTTGTGAGCCAATGTTGTAAAAAAAGTTACTGCTTGGTTTAAAGCTTATACCCACATTTGCGCTTAAGTTTTTAGCAAATTTTGAAGCAAATTCACCATCTGCATTAATGCCGGTACCAACAGCAGTCCCGCCTTGAGCAAGCTCGCACACTCGCTCTAAGCTATGGCGAATACCAGAGGCAGCATTATTTACTTGTGACTGCCACGCGCTTAGCGTTTGCTCAAACGTAACGGGCATGGCATCCATTAAATGCGTACGCCCTGTTTTAACTATTTTGCCAACGTCTGCCTTTTTTTGCTCTAAGCTCTGCGATAGTTTTTCAAGAGATGGCAGTAATTCATAAACCACGTTAATAGCACTACTAAGGGCTATGGCTGTCGGTACTACATCGTTAGAGCTTTGGCCCATATTTACATCATCATTAGGGTGAACTGGCTCATTACCTATACGGGTTGCAAGGGTTGCGATAACTTCATTCGCATTCATGTTTGAGCTGGTGCCTGAACCAGTTTGAAAAATATCAACGGGGAAATGCTCATAATGCTCGCCATCAATAATTTGTTGGCATGCTTGCTCAATAGCGTTGGCTTTACTTTTACTTAAGTGATTTAGCTCAAAGTTACTTTGTGCAGCGGCTTGTTTAATGTATGCAAGCGCTGTTACAAATTGTTTTGGCATGGCTAAGCCACTAATAGCAAAGTTGTTAACTGCACGCTGGGTTTGTGCTTGATATAGCGCACCACTAGGGACCTGTAATTCACCCATGCTGTCGGATTCGGTTCTAAAATTGCTCATAAGTCGCTCCTTAAAAAGGGTTAAATTCGTGACTGAGTACGCGAGCTTCGCGCTCAAGTTTTAAAAATTTTTCAGTATCGTTATGTGCATAGTAAAAGCGTTTTAATGCCAATAAGGGTTTATATAACTGCTCAAGGCATTGCTTGCGAATGGCATTGTGTATTAGAGGGTCGCACATTTTATTGATAATTTCATGGTGAGTGCGTAATAAATATAACTCTTGTAGTAAGGGGTTACGCTGTTTTTCAAAGCTTTTAGCAACGTTTAAAGCGGTTTCTATGTAGTGAGCTACCACCATAGGCGCATGTAAGCCTGGGCGTAAGCAGTTACAAGCAAGTTCATGATGATAAGGCTGTAATGCCTGAAAGGGAGACATAAAAAAACCGATTCAAGTTAACGATAATAGTTATCATTACATTTAATCGGTTTCAGTGTAAACAGTTATTATTAAATTTATTTGCAGCGTTTAATTGAATATCAATTATAGCCAAGAATGAATATTTGGTCTGTTTCATGTTTTTTTAGCGCCTGTTGATTTTGGTTACAGTGAGAAAGTAAGTCGATTACAGTGGCTCTACTATCACAGGTACTAATTGGTTTTTCGGTGGTTTTTTCTGTCACTGAGACAACAGCGTCTACAGCGGTGTAAGGGGGAGTATGCATAATTTTATCCTCGTATTTAATATTGGTAATACACCCTACTTAGGGTTGATTAAGTTAAAGCATAATACATACCATCGGCTTATTTTTATTTTAGTGCGATGAATTAACTCACTTTTATAAATTATCTATAAAACTTTAATTGTTCAGTGTCATTTTTTTGCGTTAATGTTGTGCAATAAATTTCACTATTGGTGCAAATCATGAATAAACCTTTCTCACAAGCGTGCGAAAACAATAAGGGTCCTATTTTAGAGGTGCTTAAACCCGTTTTTGATAAGACAAAGTCGGTACTTGAAGTCGGCTCGGGTACGGGGCAGCATAGTGTGTTTTTTGCTGAGCAATTACCGCATCTACAGTGGTATACAAGTGATCGACGTATAAACCATGAGGGCATAAATTTATGGCTTAAGGAGGCAAATTTAACTAATTTACACGGCCCTCTTGAGCTTGACTTAAATTATGCATGGCCGGTAAATAACGTGGATGCCATTTACACGGCAAATACGTTGCATATAGTAAGTTGGCCGTTGGTTGAGCAGTTTTTTAAAGGGGCTGCAACGCACTTAGCAAGTCAGGGTGTAGTGTGTATTTATGGCCCTTTTAAATACCAAGGACAGTTTACAAGTGCAAGTAATGAAGAATTCGATCGCTTTTTAACGCAACGTGACCCACTTAGCGGTATTCGTGATTTTGAGGCTATAGAGCAATTAGCAACACAAGCAGGTCTTACACTCATAAGTGATACAGCTATGCCAGCTAATAATCAGTTATTGGTTTTTAAACGGCAGTAAATCAGCGCACTGCGTTTTATACATTGTCATATGTTGGCGCTCTCGCTTTAGGTAGTCGTTTATTGCTGCTCTAAAATCGGGTTCAACAATATAGTGGCTGGAGTAGGTAAAAACAGGCTCAAACCCACGAGGTATTTTATGCTCACCTTGAGCGCCCGAGTGAAAGCAATGTAAATTATGCTTAATCGCAAATTCAATCCCTTGGTAGTAACACAGCTCAAAATGAAGGGAATCTATTTCTTCGTTGGCGCCCCAATAGCGGCCATACAAGGTGTTTTCGCCCTGTAAGCTTAGCGTTGCTGCCACTATTTTGTTGTCTTTTTTGGCAAGCATAACAATTAGCTGATCGCCCATTAGTGCCTGTAATAAAGTAAAAAACTCAATATTTAAATACCCTAAATGCCCAGAACGCTTTAAATAAGTACGTTGATAAAACTCACAAAATAGCTGCATTGTTTCAGGGCTTATGTGCGAGCCTTGTAGCCATTCAATGGTAATACTTTGCTGTGCTATTTTAGCACGCTCTTTTTTTAGTGTTTTTCGTTTGCGTGCGGTGAGTGTATTCAAAAAATCGTCAAAGGTTTTAAAGCCTTTATTAAACCATTGAAACTGCACGCCCACACGCTGCATTATATCGTCAGTACACAGGGCTTGAGCTTGCATCTTTGGGCAAAAGTTAACATGCCAGCCAGACCAACCTTGCTCTATACTCGTTAAATTTAATTGCTTTTTTATGTACTCGTATACGCTTTGTGTATTCGCATGAGCAATGGCAATACGTTGGCCTTCAATGGGGCTAAAAGGCACACCGCTTAGCCATTTAGGGTAATAGGCTAATCCGTGTTGCTCAAAGGCCTCTGCCCACGCCCAATCAAATACATACTCGCCGTATGAGTGGCTTTTTAAATACCCAGGCGCGAGTGCGACTAACTTGTCAGCTTCATAAACCGCTAAGTGATGAGGCTGCCAACCGGTTTCTTGGTTTACACAGTGGCTCTGCTCTAATGCATATAAAAATGCATGGCGGGTAAAGGGCTCATTACCAAATAAACGAGTCCACTCGTGTGCGTCTATTTGGTTAATATTATTAAACCATTGGTGGGTAAAAGTTGCCATTACTGCTTACCTTGGGCTGCTTTATTATGAGTGCATGCATTTTAAGCCAAAATTAAAACACCAGTGTGTTTATTTACGTATTGTTGTACTAATACTCATCAATTTCAGCGTATTGCGCTAAACATGCGGTTAGCCTAGTTAGGTCTAGTGGTTTTGCAAGATGCTGATTAAAGCCAACAGCTTGAGCATGGGCTTTGTCTTCAGGCATAACATCGGCGGTCAGCGCGATAATAGGCAGTTCTTGCTCGTTTTTAAATTGCCTAATGAGTGCGGTGGCTCTGTAACCATCCATTACAGGCATTTGGCAGTCCATTAAAATTAAGTCAAAGTGTTGCTCTTTTACTATATCTACTGCCGCTTCGCCATTTTCTACCATGTGCGCAACAATGCCTAGTGAACCTAGCATAGCTTTAATAACCATTTGGTTTACAGGGTTATCTTCTGCGACAAGTATTTTTAAGGCTGCCAATTTAATGCCCGAGTATACGAGCTCGGCTGGTTCTTGAGCGGGACTTGTTTTAAGTATAACGTCAAATTTAAACGTAGAACCTACATTTGGCTCACTTTGCAGTGTTATATTACCGCCCATTAATTTAGTGAGTTCTTTTACAACAGTTAAGCCTAGACCTGTGCCGCCATAGCGTCTTGATGTTGAGTCGTCTGCTTGAGTAAAGGCACTAAAGAGCTTGGATTGCTGAGTTGGTTTTATACCAATACCGGTATCTGTCACGGTGACTGTTATTTTGACTTTGTCAGTACTGATAAACTCTCCATCAAAAGCCACCGCTACTTTACCTTGCTCTGTAAATTTTATAGCGTTGCTACAAAGATTCAGCACTACTTGCTCAAATCGTAAAGGGTCGCCTATATACCAAGTATCTACCGGAAGTTGGTTTGTAACCTGCCAGCCAATCCCTTTGTTGGCTGCACTGGCTTCAAACATTGTGTTAATACGCTTTATAATTGTATCTAAGTCGAACGCTGTGCTTTCGAGCTTGAGCTTATGTGATTCAATTTTTGAAATATCGAGTATGTCATTAATCAAGTTCAGCAAGCTTTTAGATGAAGAGTTTATTTTATCTAGGTAACCAATAAGTGTTTGTGCGTTATCTTCTTTACGCGCTAATGATGAAAAACCAATAACTGCATTTAATGGTGTGCGTATCTCGTGACTCATATTGGCTAAAAATCGACTTTTGGCCTGATTAGCTAAGTCTGATTGCTTTTTGGCTTGCGCAAGCGAGTGAGTGCGCTCTGCAACCTTTCGGGTAAGGGCTATTTGTTGCTGATTAAAAAGTAGTAAAACAGTTAAAATTAAAGCACATACAACTAACTGTAAGGCCATTAAAAATAGTGTTAGTTGGTTACTATGTGGGGCAAGGTATTTTTCTTTTAAAGCCAATTGTACATTCCACGTTTGCCCTCCAAAGTTAAGTTTTAGCCTCATAATACGGCTGCCCTGTGCAATACTTAAACTTTTGCCGTAGTTACTGTAAAAGGCGGGCTTATTTTCATCTTCATAGAGTGCAATAGAAAACATTTCTGATTGTTGTTCGCTAATCGCTTGCTCAATAATATTACGTACTAAAAACACACCTGTTGCATAGCCTTTTATAATAGTTTTTTGCTGTTGATGCTCGTAAACGGGTGCAAATAGTAGGTAGGCTGGTTCTGGCTCAGATGTTTGCACTAGCTGAATAATTTTTGTGCTAACTGGCTGGTATTTAATTGCTGGGTTGATTAACGACGCTTTTCTATCTGGGTTTGAATATACATTAAAACCAACCGCTTTTTGGTTGCCATTAAAAGGGGCAATGTACTTAACAATAACCATAGGATCGTCTGGCTCAAGAGGTTCCCCCACAATTTCAAAGTCTAGATGGTATATATTGGCAACTTCTTGGGTAAATGAAGCTTGCTCACTTTGCGCTATTTTTTGATTCCACGAAAGCGCTTTAATAAATGAATGCTGTGCTAATAACTCACTAGCATAGGCATAAAAGTCTTGTTGATTCAAATTTGGGGTAGATTGCACTTGGCTGGCTAAGCTTTGCACCGCGATTAAGCTTTGGTTGATATAGCGATATAAACTACTTTCTATCACCTGCGCTTCACGTTCAGCGACTTTAACGGTGTTTTGCCTGTTTTCTTGGTTATAAAGTTGAGTGGTTATAGCAACAGATATAAATAAAATACTACACACCGCTAAAGTAGGCAGCGGTGTTATTGGCCTATTTTCCCCTTTAATCTGAGTTAAGACCAATAGTAGCGGGGTAGCAATAATGACCCCTAATGAGTCTCCTAACCACCAAAATAAAACATTTTGCCAATGATCTTTAATATCGTACGCGGGATTAAATTGGCTTAGTGCAAATACCCCAAAATTTGCAGAGATTAAGCTTACCCCAATCCCTACAACAAAAATAAAATAAATGATACTTGCGCGTTTTTTAAAAAATAGCGGGTGACCCAGCCAATACTTTAGTAAGCCAGCCCCCACCATTGCTTGCAATACAATACCAATCGCAATATAGGTGGCTTGGCTGAAAGTGTTGCCAACCAACACCATATCGTGTGCTGAACTATCAAAAATATTAAAATTAAATGCAAAGGCTGCTACAAAAAGCGCTGGAGCAAAGCGCCACCACCAAATATAGCATCCGACTAAAGCAATGCCTGCAGGCAACCATACGGGAATAATTTGAGTATTAAAGGCGAGTTTTGTAAGTGAGATCCCAATTAAAAAGTACGCTAATGAAAAAACTATGTAAAAGACAACAGAATGATATTTTGAATTAAAATTTTTCACATAGCTTCCTGACTTTTCAAAAGGGCTTAATTTTAAATATCAGTATAGCGAACAGTATGTTATTTGCGGTATTTTTTATACATGTTTTACAAAGTGCAGGCTGTGTAACCTGCAAGCAGTTTATGTAGCCGTTAAGGTTGGTTGCTAAGTTGTTGTTTTTGATGCTGTAAAATAGAAACTTGTTGCTCTACGGCGCTAATGAGTGCGTTATAGCGGTTTTGAATGGTCGCAGTTTTGGTGGCAATTGCATCGGCTATTGATTCGGCGCCCATTCTATTAGCTTGGTCTTGAGTAATATAGCTGGCTTGTTGGGTCGCGTTGGCTAAGTCTTCTTTATAATTTTTAATAGTAAGCTGGTGGCGTTTAATTTCACGCTCGATTCTTTGGATCTCTATGTAGTTATCTACAGAGGCGCCAGGCATAGTCGGTGAGTTTGCATTATTGCCGTATTTATCGGCAATCATAGGTTGCTTTAGTTTAATTACTTCTGCATTGTCAGCGCATGGTGTTTGGCTAAATGTAGCGACCCCTTTGATTGTGCATTTGTATACCGTAATGTCTTGGGCTGCGTGTGTACTTAAAGCGACAAAACCTATTAAAGGTGTTATTAGACGAAACATAATTAAACTTACGCGACTGTTGATGTGATTAATAATGCCGTAACTACAAAGTGTATTCAATGTGTTTTATTTTTCATCGCAACAACGTGGCTTTAATAATTCCAGTAACCCTGATTAAGGTTTATTTTGAGGATAGGTAAACGTGTTGATAGCTAGGAAAAAGTTTACTATTTAGTTGTTCTTGGCAATTGCTCCTGCATTGGCCTAACTTCTGCTTCCATGCAGTCGTAAATGAGAGCTTTTAACTCTGATAGCGGCATTTATCCCTCTAAAAGTAATTAAGTAATTACGGATTGATAAAAGTTATGGTGGAGAAGGAGGGGTTAGCTTAATTACATCTATGTAATTAATTGCGTCGCAACGCTTACGGCGGCTTAAACTATTCCATACATTTTATCGAACCCTAGGATAGTTCTCACCCTCCTTGGTACATTGGCTGTTAAATTTTAGGCACAAAAAAACCGCAACTAAGCGGTTTTTAATAAGAAATGGTGGAGAAGGAGGGATTCGAACCCTCGATAGAGCTACAAACTCTATACTCCCTTAGCAGGGGAGCTCCTTCGGCCACTCGG